>NZ_CP107781.1 GCF_036345175.1 Streptomyces sp. NBC_00576
CGTGGGCTGATGTTGGCGATGAGCACGGCGGGGCTTCTCCCTCGGTTGGGCGGTGGCCCGCATGATGCTGCCATGCCGAGAAACGCCAAGGGGCCCCCTCGACCGAGGGGGCCCCTGATTGGGCGACGGTGTCAGCCGATGCCTGGGAACGCTTCCGGGCCTCGGTGCAGGGCCGCGTCCATGACCTGGATTCACGCCCGTGCCGGTGCGGCCTCCGTCCTCGGCGACCAGGTGCTCGCTGCCGAGCCAGTGCGTCGGGTACAGCACGTCAGGCAGATCGGGGTCGGTCCCGAACTGGCGGGCCCACACCTGGCCGAGCTCGGCGAGAAACGTCGGGTCATGCTCGGCGACGGCGTGCTCGATCATGTCGCGGCTGCGGTGCCGGAGGACATCATCGTTGACTCGGAAGTGGTCGAGGACTGAGCTGCACACAAACGAAGCGCCCGCCCCTTTCGGGACGGGCGCTTCGTGCTGGGAGGGTCCCCTACTGAGAGCTCGGTCTCCGTGTGGCGAGCCAAGTGGTCACGGCGGCGGCGCCCACTCCGATCACTCGATGCAGGGCGGCGTCCAGCTCGATCCATGCCGTTCCTGGACCGTTGCTCTCGGTCCGGAGGGTGCCATCGGCATCGAGGCGGACGGCCTGGCAGTGCTCGACGTATCCGGTCTGGCCTGTCTTCCCGACGAGCCAAAGAAACAGGGCTCCCCGGTCGATGGCCGCGTGTGTCACGGCGTTGATGGCGGCGCCTGCAGCCAGGGCAGGCAACGGAATGCGGTAGCCGAACGCTCGGGTGAGGGCGACAGCCGCGCCGGTCTGGATCGCGGTGTATGCAGTGACATGAAACAGGACGGCACGGCGGCCCCGGGCACTCGCCGTCATCGTCGGTTCGCCCTCGCGCTTGTCCCGGTTTTCGCCCACGGCGACTCCGTCGCGGTACACGGGATACGAGCCGTACAGCCGCTTGCAGCGCGCGGTTTCGCTGCCCTGTGCCCAGTGATCACAAAACGGATGGATCTCGCCGAAGGCGCTGAGCAGGGCTCCGAAAAGGGCGAGCCTCTTCGTGGCGCGGCTCATCGGGTCGTCTCCAGTAGGGGTCACTTGTTGTCTACCTTGGAGTCGAACTCGGGCAGAATGCCCAGTTCCTCGGCTGGGGCCGGCTCCTCGGCGACGACCTCGCCGGGCTTCCGGGTATCCGTGATGATGCGCAGGATCAGGCCCATCGGACTGTCGTGATCCTCGGGCGTCAGGCCTTCCCTCCACCTCTCGACCACGCGCAGGGCCAGCTCCTTGCGGAAGTCGGCGCCTTCGACGGGGTGTTCCGCCCGGTGGATCAGGTCGGTGAGCAGGGCAGCGATGTGCTCACTGGCCTCCCGGAGCTGGCGGGTGAACTCGGCCTGCTGTCCGTCGAGTCGGGCGCGGAGCTCGCGCAGCTCGTCCGTGAGCTGGGCGGTGTGCTCGCGCTCCTGGTCGCGCTGCTGCTCGTAGTCGCCTGACTGGGCCTTCCACGTGGCCGCGTCCTCCTGGGCCTCCTTGAGCTGGAACTCCAGCCCCGGCACCTTCCCGGCCTCCTCGACCCTGCCCTCGTAGTACCGGCGCGTCGAGCGGGTGATGATGCGGATCACTTGGCGGCCTCCTCGGCCTCGTTGGCCTCTTCGGTGCAGGCACAGAGCGGGTCGCGGAGGGTGCCGCGTCCGGTGTGGCCGGAGCCGCCGCACTCGGTGCACGCGCCGTTGGCGCCGGGGTCGAGGCCCCAGGTGTGCCCGCACTTCGTGCAGCGGGCGCAGTCGGCGGAGTCGTCGGTGTTCGGGATGGGGAGGCCGAACTCCTCGGCTCCGGGGGTCTTGCAGAGCGGGCAGGTGATGACGACGGCCAGCGCGGTCCGGCACCCGTCGCAGGTGACGGTCCACACGTTCCCGTCGTGCACCAGGCGCTCGATGGTGGGCATCGGGTAGACGGCGCAGGCCAGGGTGAAGTGCTGCTGGTCTCCGGCGTACTTGGCGGCGTGGACGGTACCGTCCGGCTCGATCGCGCGGCGCTGGTGGGTTTCGTAGGTGATGGTGCTGGTCGCCCGGGGGTCAGTGGCCATCGGCGTCTCTCCTGTGATCAGTGGTCGGATGCGGGGAGTTCGGGCAGGCCTGCCTTCTGCAGGACGGCGTGGTCGTACGTGGTCGGGTCGAGCTGGATGCGCTGCTCGACGGCGCGAGCGAGGGTCAGTCCGTACGCCAGCGCCTGGGCCTTGGCGTCGCGGTCGATCACGGCGGTCGCCACGGTGGTGGCGCTGTCGAGCCGGGCGAGCGTCAGCTCGTGGTCGCGGGCCTCGCGCAGCTGATGGGCTGCGCGCCAGTGCCGGGCCGTGACGACGTAGACCAGAACCGTGGCGACGAGCCAAAGCAGCGCGGACAGGGCCCACGACTCGGTGTAGGCGACGGGTCCGAGCAGGGCGAACGCCCCGGAGCCGGTGAACGCCACGGCGGTGGTGACGGGATCGCCGTGGCGGTGGCCTGCGGAGACGCACGCGGCTGCGAACGATCCGGCGGCGAGCGCCAGCATCAGCGCCATGTTGCCGACGCTGTTGGCGGCGCCCTGCTCGTGCCAGATCCGGGCCAGGGCCAGGGCGGTGGAGGTGGTGATGACCGGGACCACGCGGCCGGAGTAGGCGATGAGCAGGGTGAGCCCGTTGTGCTGGACCAGCGGCGCTGGAGGCGCCAACTGCTGGCTGTACCAGGCGGGCAACTGGTCGGGGGGTGTCACGGCTGGGGCTCCGTCCGGGGTGTCTCGGGGTCGGTGTCGATGGTGGGGAGGGTCACCTCGCCCGGGGCCGGGCCCGCCGTGGTGGCGGGCCCGGCCCCGGTGTCCTCGTCGAACAGGCGCAGCTGGTGACCGCCGGGCATGTCCTCCGAGAACGGCCGACGGCGGGTCACGAGCGCTTCCAGTAGTCGAGTTCGTAGGCGTACAGCAGGCCGAGCGGGATCACGCCCGTACCGGTGCGTCCTCCGTCCTCGGCGACCAGGTGCTCGCTGCCGAGCCAGTGCGTCAGGTACAGCACGTCAGGCAGATCGGGGTCGGTCCCGAACCGGCGGGTCCACACCTGGCCGGTCTCTGCGAGAAACGCCGGGTCGTGCTCAGCGACGGCGCGCTCGATCATGTCGAGTGCGGTGTTCGGGTCGAGCCGGTCCCAGATGACCAGCCGGTGTACCAGAGCGTTCTTCCACTGCGCGGCGGCTGCCTCGCTGCCGAGGAGTTCGGCGAGCCTCACGCGAACACCACCTTCGAGTCCGCGCGTCCGCGCAGCAGTTGTCCGATGGCGTAGACCCCGGAGACGGCCACCCACACGGTGTACGCCGCGGTGAAAGCGGCGTACTTGATGCTGGTCACCGCCGTAGCTCCGGACGGCGCCCGCAGGGCCGGGGCCACGAAGAGCAGCGCGACCCCGTAGGCGGCCCCGGACAGCCATGCGACGGGCTCGGGGGTCAGACCGGTGCGCCAGCCCCACACGGCGGCCAGGACGGCCGCGAGCAGGGCGATGACGGCGGCGGTCTGGACACGGTCGTCGTTCGTCACGGAGTCGTCTCCCTCTTCGGCATCGGGGTGTAGAGGCCGGACAGGGAGTCCGGTGCCTTGTACGCCTTGGTGGCCAGCACGAGCCCGTTGCACAGGTAGACACAGGCGTCGTCGGACCAGACCTCGGCGGCTCGCGTGCGGTCCGGCGCGGCGGCCGGCGGGCACGTCGGGCTGTGGGTGCAGCCCTTGCGGGCCTCGGCGAGCGCCGTGTTCCGCGCGGTGGCGGGGAGTCGCTCGCTGTCGGCCTTGGTCAGCCGGCGGTCGCGGACGGTGGTGAGGACGTCCTCGACGATGCCGACGACACCGAGGGCCTGGCCCCACCAGATGAGCAGGGGGCGGACGGGGTTCCTCATCGCGGGCCCTCCGTCTCCTGCAGGAGTCGCTGGATCGTCTGCTCGTCGACCGCGAGCGCCTCGGCGACCTGGGCCTCGGTGCAGCCACTGGCGGCCAGCTCACGGGCCATGCGGGCCCATTCCGCGGGCCGGTCGGCGGGGGCGACGTAGTCCTCGCCGACCGGCAGTTCCGCGTTGAGCACCACGTCCGGGACGGGGAACTCGGTCACCCTCGCGCCCCGATCTGGGCGACGGCGGCGGCGGCCTGGCCGTGGCGGATCAGCTCCTGCGCCATCTGCTGGCGCTGTTCCTCGGCCTGCCGGGCCTGCTCGGCGGCGACCCGCGCGGCCTCGGCCTGCTGCTCGGGGCTCATGCGGCCCGCCCCGCGGTGAACAGGTCCTCGGCCTCGGGGCCCTGCTCGTTGTCCTGGCGCTCGACGTCGTCCATGACGTCGTCGAGGCCGGCGGTCGAGGCGGGGACGCACTCGGAGCAGTGGATGGTGACCAGGCGCGAGCCGATCGTGACCTTCGCGGCCTTAAATCCGCCGCAGTTGTCGCAGGTCGGGCGCTGGAAGCGGCCCACGGCCAGGACCTTGGGGCCCTCGTCCGGGGAGGTGCTGATGTCAGGGTTCACGTGCGTGGTGACGGCACGCTTGGACCTGGGAAGATGACGCACAGGAGATCCCTCTCGGTGAGACGCGTAGGGGTGTCCGTGACCAGCAGGAGCAGCAACTCCGGCTTGGTCCGGAGAGGGTCGGGGCAGCAACCCCGGCCCTCTTCGCTATTCCAGTAAGCCCCACCGAAGCTACGTTGTCAACAAACTACGAACGTGACTTCGTAGCTTGTTGACTGTAAGGTCGTGGGACACGCGATCAGCGGGAGGGAAAGATGGGGCTCCAAGTGCTGGAACCACCACCGACGAGGAGAGGCGAAGTGCCCGATGAGCAGGAGCAATCGGCACCCGCGACCGAGGACAGGGTCCTCATTAGCGGGCGAGTCCGAGCGTCCGTACGGCGGCGCATGAAGCTCTACGCGGCTGCCCACGACGTGAACCTGCAGGACCTCCTCGACGAAGCGCTCGACGAGTTCCTCCGCAACCGAAACGCCTGACCGCACAACATGAAAAAGGCCCCAGCGGTTGTAGGGACCGCCGAGGCCGAGACGCAGAGATATGGAGGTCTGTATGCGTCTGTCCCAGACTACGGCCGGAGTGCATCCGTCCTGGTCACAAGCAGCAGGAACGAGTCAGGAGGTTGACTGGTCACAGACTCTTGACCGGATGGTGTCGGGCACCCCGGCCTGGGTCCTCGCGGTCACCGCCGGCGCCGTGGTCCTGGTGTGGCTCGGCCTGACGTACGTAGCGATCCGCACCGTGTGGCGGGCGTCCGAGCGGTCCCGGAGGCGGCTTGCCGAGGAGCGCCAGGCGGCGGTCGAGGCGGGCAAGGAGCCGGACAGCGGGCGGCGGCCCTCACTGCCCAAGCGGCTGTACGTCATGGCCCTGTGCTCCATGAGCGTGTCCCTGTACGGCATGTGGGGTTTTGCCCGGGAGACGGCCCAGCTCCCCGAACCGTTCGCGGTCGGGTTCCTCGCGGCGTTCGACCTGACCGAGCTGGTGCTGTTCACCCTGCTCTACAAGCGCGCTGACAAGGGCTGGACCACTCAGCTCCGCCTCATGCACGACCTGGCCTGGTGCCTGGTCGCCGTGTCCGCCACGGCCAACTTCATCCACGCCCCCAACGCGGCGAGCGCCCCGTTCATGATGATCATGCCGATTGTCGCGGCGGTCGTCATCGAGCTGGAGTTCCGGGCGGTCATGAAGGGGGCGGAGCTCCCCGACAACGAGGCCAAGCCCGGTCCGGCCAAGCTCATCGGACTGCTGTGGACCAAGGGCTGGGCGGCCCTGTTCGCCGGCCTCGACATCGACCCGGCCAGCAAGGGTGGACAGGTCTACCGGGCGGCCCTGGCGAAGAAGGCGGGTAAGAAGCTGTTCCGGCTGCGGACCCTGCTGGAGGCGCACGACAAGCTCATCGCGGACCGGGAGGCCAAGCGGCGTCGCCTCACCACGGCGGTCAAGGAGCTGGAGCAGGCACGCAGGGCGGCAACGACCGCCATGGACCGGGCCGACTTCGCCACCGACAGCAACCAGGCACTCGCTGTGCTGCGCGGCCTGGGCGGGTGGACCGAGGTCGACGACGTCGCCACGGTGAGCTTCAAGGACCCGCTGGAGGTCACCGACCTGATGGAGCGGGTGGCCATCATGCCGGCGGCGAAGCGGATCGAGAACGCGGAGCGCGCGGCAGAACTGGAAGAGAAGGCAGAGCGCGCGGAAGCCGCGCGGCTGGAAGCCGAGGATGCTCGGCAGCGCGCGGAAGCCGAGATGCGCGCGGCGACCGAGGAGAAGGCTGCGGCTCAAACCGCGCGGGAGGAAGCCGAGGAGGCACTCGCCAAGGCGGCCGAGGAGACCACGCGGGCCAAGGCTGAGGCGGCGCGCGCGGAAGTCGCTCGGGAGCGCGCGGAAGCTGCGCGGAAACGCGCGGAATCCGAAATGACCGAAGACGCGCAGAATGTCGCTCGCCTCGCAGAGCGGGCCGAGGAGGAGCAGAAGAAACTCACCACGGCGGCCGAGGAGCTGGCCCGGGTGCAGGATCTGGTCGCCGACGCGAGCGAGCAGCGCCGGGTGGCTACGGGTGAGGTGGCCTCGATCCGCGAGCAGCTGCAGCGTCTGGTGAACGAGCGGGAGTCCGCCGAGGACGCGACCCGCACCAAGACTGCGGAGGCTCGTCGGGCCGAGGGTGAGGTCGAGCGTCTGCGGTCGGCTCTCGTCGATGCGCAGAGCGCGGTCCGCGAGCACACCACGGCGGCCGAACGGGCCGCTGAGCTGCGGCGGGAGGCCGAGGCGAAGCAGCGCCTGGCGGCCGAGGAGGCGGCCCGCACGCGGGCTGAGGCCCGGGAGGCGGCGGAGCTGCTGGAGTCCCTGCGGCCCCAACTGACCGAGCGGCTCGGTGGTGAGGCCGAGGCGGTCGCACTCGCTGCGGCGCCGGCCTTCCGCAGCCCGGACAAGCAGGCCGGTTGGGAGGAGTACATCGCGGCCGTGCGAGAGGGCCGTGAGCTCCCGACCTACAAGGAGCTGGCGGTGGTCTACAACGTCTCGGAGGGCAACACGAGGAACTGGCTGATCGAGTTTGGCAAGAAGCGGGCCGCCATGATCGCCAACGGCGGTGCTCGGCAGTCCGCGAGCGCAACCGAGCGCTCGGAAAGCCGCCGCGCAGAGCCGAGCAGCGCGCGGCAGGAGCCGAGCGGCTCCCGCGCAGACGGTCACGAGCGGACCGAGGATGCCGCGCAGACGCGTTCGATCAACGGCCAGCGTCAACCGGCCTGACGATGCGTCAGTCGTTTTTGCTCGGAAAGTATCCACAGCCCCGCCGTTGCAGACTCGCCCAACGGAGGTCATCCGATCGCCGTATGCGGCAAACCGAGCGCTTGCCGAGCGAACCTCCGCAAAAACGCGCAGAGGGATGTCCGACCCCGCGCGTACGGTGCCTCACAAGGTCATCGGCCCAGAAACGGACAGTGCCCCCGGGGGGGCGATTGCAGCGCCTACCCGGGGGCCAAACGAGACGACAGGAGAAGAGCACCCCATGATGTCCCACGCGAAGATTAAGGCCATGGAGCTGGCCGCCACGCCGGTACCGGGTCTCCCCGGCACTGATCCGGCCACGGGCACCGACACCCCGCGCCTCTTCGACTACCTGAACGGCTTCAACGACTTCATCATCGGCCCGGGCGGCATCGCGGCCGGCGCCGTCACGATGGCGGCTCTCGGCGGCATCGGATGGGCCTGGGCCCAGTTCTCGCCGCGTCCCGGGTTCGCCAGCAAGGGCGAGATCCGCCAGGAGATGAGTGCCCGTCACGCCCGGGAGCTGATCCCGCAGACCCGTCCGAGCCTGGTCGGGAAGGAGAAGAAGGTGGCCACCACGGCGTACGCCGTGCCGCTGGGCCGCCTGCGCTCCGGCGGTCTGCCCACCGGCATCTGGGGCACGCCAGAGGCGAACTACCTGATCCTCGCCCCGTCGAGACAGGGCAAGTCCATCATCATCAACTCGATGATCTACCAGTGGGACGGCGCGGTCGTACACACGTCATCCAAGGTCGGCGACCACCTGGCGACCAAGGAACTGCGTGAACTCCTCGGCCCCGTATGGGTCTGGGACCCGCTGGGCCTGTCCGGCTCCGAGCAGCTCAACACCTTCCGCTGGGACCCGATCCGCGGATGCGAGGTGCGCGATGTGGCCATTCAGCGGGCCGCGTACCTGCTGTACGGCGCGCGCGGCGGCGACAGCTCCGGCTCGGGCGTGGACGCGTTCTTCAAGTCCACGGCCTGCGAGGTTCTGTCGAGGTTCATGCACGCGGCTGCGCTTGGCGGGAAGACCATGATGGACGTCTACGCCTGGTCGCAGAACCGCAACGACCAGACGGCGGCGAACATCCTGAGCATGGCCGGCGCCCGGGACTGGGCGGAGCTCCTGGTCCAGCGGCAGCAGGTCGTACAGGGAACCGGCGACGGTATTTTCACGACGCTGTCCAACGCGCTCGGCTGGATGGCGAACCCCAAGGTCGCGGCCACGGTCCTGCCCGGCCCCGGTGAGCACTTCGACGCGGAGACCTTCCTGCTCAACCAGGGAACCCTGTACATGATCGGCAGCGACAAGCCAGGCAGCGTCGTCGCTCCGCTGTTCGTCATGTTCGCCGACTACCTGCGCTCGGTGACCATCGAGCTGGGCAACAAGAACAGCTCCGGCCGGATGGACCCGCCCTGCCTGTGGGCCCTCGATGAGATCGCCAACATCATCCCGCTGCCCGTGGACAAGTGGATGCCCGACTCGGGCGGGCGGGGGATCACGCTGGTCATCGTCATCCAGTCGCGTGCGCAGCTGTACGACGTGTGGGGCGAGCAGCGCGGACGGATCATCTGGGACGACGCCAACGTGCGGATCTTCCTGCGCGGCATCGGAGACACGCAGGTCCGCAAGGACATCAGCGAGATGTGCGGCACCTACGAGAAGCAGCGCAGAACGACCACCACGAAGAACGGGGAGACCTCGACCAGCGTGGTCTCCGAGGACAAGCCGGTCATCACTCCCGGCCAGGTCTTCAAGCTCAACAAGCGCCAGTCCCTGGTCATCTTCGCCGGTTGCTCGCCGGTCATCACCCACATCAAGCCGCTGTGGAAGCGGAGCGACGTGAAGAAGCTGACGTCCCAGTCGAGGGTGCCCGGTCAGCGCTCGGACGGCTCCGATTCCGGCGTCCCGATGGTGAAGGGAAGCCGCTGATGGCGGGGGACGGCGGGCTCGCCTCGCAGGTATTCGCCCTTGCCAAGGACTTGGGCAGGGTCGAGAAGGACGTCAAGACACTGGGCGAACGCGACGGCGCGGTGCGGGACGCGCTCACCAAGCTCGACTCCGTCCAGGAAGCACTCGACCACCTGGAAGAGATGACCTCGGGCCTGCAGACGGAGGTGAAGGCACTCGCCCCGCTCAAGGCGCACCTGGACTCCCTGAGCAAAACGGTCAAGCAGGTCGTCGAGGACCTGGAAGCCCTCGCAGCCAAACCCGCCGAGGAGAAGATCGAGGTCTGGAACTGGTCCTTCGACCAGGGCATGGACAGGGAGGAAGCGGGAGAGGCCTGGGAGACCCTGGTCCGCTGGGTCCGCTCCGAACTGGTGGGCACGTACGGATGGGTCGGGTGGCCTGCGGACATGTTCGCCAAGCAGAACCCGTCCGGCTACGGTTCCGTGGGCGGTCCGGTGACGGCCCCGCGGATCCCGCCGTGCTGGTATCGGCACCGCGATGCCGTGGCTGAAATGTCCGGGCTCTGCCAGGAATGGATCAAGATCTTTCGCACGTCGTACGGCACCCCGTCCCGTGAGCTGGACTGGCACGACCGGTACGCCCCCAACGCCAAGCGCCGGATCATCAGCGCACTCACCAAGTGCGTCGAGAAGGGAGCGCACGTTGATGAGGAGTGGGTCAGAGACCCGAAGCACGAAGGTGCACCCCGGGCGACCGACGACGACGAGATCCTCTCCAGCTACATCGATTGGGACCGCCAGCACCGCCGTGAGCCGCCCGCTGCCGGGCCTGTAGCGGCCAACTAGCCGCCCGGACAAGGAAAGCCCCCAGCGCGACGCGCTGGGGGCTTCGTGCTGCCTTCTACGGCCCTCTACCGGTCTTGGGGCCAGGGCCAGTCAGCTGGCACCACCAAGCCGATATTGCCCCCGGTCGCCCACGCGAGCGTGTGCTCGACGGCGAGTGTGTAGTCCTGGCCCTGCTCCTGGGTGATCCTCCACAGAGCCGGGTCGCTGGTGGCGTACAGGGCCTCGTACGCCCGGCCGTGCTCGCTGCTGACGTCCGTGCCGGTGACCGGCCGGCCAAGCGACGTGCCGGTGATGGGGGAGGCGCCGGCCTGGCCAGTCACCCAGTGCAGCGCCGTGACGATGCCCCGGACGTACGTCCTGCTCTCGTCGCCGTATCCGTGCTCGGTCACGTAGGCGACCATCGCTTTCAGCTCGTCCTGCGAGCGCAGTTCGGGCGGCGTCCACTCCGGTTGGGCACTCAACTCGGCTCACCTCCTGGTCAGTTGAGGGTACGAGGCGAGCCGACCGGAGAGGGCCAGCACGCCATTACTGCGGGCCGTAGCTGATGATCGGGCCCTGGTCCTGCTGGATCTGCGGGGTCACCTCGACATCGGCCTCGGCCTCCCGACCGCGAGCGACTTCCGCCTGCTGGGCACGTGAGGCGTCGTCAAGCTCGCTGACCTGGTCGCGCGCCGCCTGACGGGCAGCAATCTCCGCGATGGCACCGCGCGCCCTGTCGAGGTCTTCCTGCAGGTCCGCCAGCTGTGCCGGGAGATCCGCGGCGCTCGCCTGCGCGGGCGCCAGCTGATCCCGCTGTGCGCGCTCCCGGTCGATCCGCGCGTTCTCGTCGATGTACTCCTGGTCGTAGTGCGCACGCAGCAGTTCCTCCTCGGCCGAGGGCGCGGACAGCGTCTGCGCCAGCTCCTGCTCCGGGGCCTCCGGCTGCAGCCCGGCCTCGGGGGCCAGCTCGGGACGCTCCTCGTACGTCTCGCCCTCGATCTCCCAGTCGATCTCCGGGACCTGGTCGAGGTCGTACTCAGGATCGGCCTCGCGGGCGGCGGCTGCCTGCTCGCGCATCTGCTGCTCGTACGCCGCGAGAGCCGCGTCCACCTCGGGGTTCGGCTCGTAGACGTACGTGTCCACCTCGGCCGTGACCTCGGCGTTCTCCTCGGGCGTCTCGGCACGCCAAGTCTCGCCTTCGACCTCCCAGTCGATCGCCGGGGCCTGCTCGGCCTCGACCCGCCGGTCCTCGCGGTACGCGTCGGCCTCGGCGGCAAGCTCGTCCTGGACGCGCTGCTGCTCGTCCTCCTCGGCCAGCTGCTGCGCGACGTTGTCCAGCTCGGGGGCCGACTCCTCGAACCCGGGCACGTCGCCCCAGTCGACGTCCGGGGCCTGGTCGAGGTCGACGTCGTCAAGGGCGACGGCCGCACGGTAGCGCTCCTCGTACGCGGCGAGCGCCTGGTCGAGTTCCTCCTGCTCCTGGTGCGTGAGCTCCGGGGCCAGTTCGGCCTCGTCGCGCACGTCGGGGGCCTGGTCGAGGGTCTCGCCCTCGATCTCCCAGTCGAGTTCCGGCGCCTGGTCGAGGTCGTACTGGGGCTCGGTAACGAGCTCCTCGTCGAACTGCTCGTCGAGCTTCTGGTCCTGCTGCTCGGCCTCGTCGGCGTCCTGCCGTGCCTGGACCTGGTCGTCGTGACCACGGCGGTCGAGCTCGTCCCGGGCGGCCTCGGCGGCCTCGCGGGCCGGGGCGGTCTCCTCGTACCAAGCCGAGCGGGCCTCGTCGACCTCTTCCATGACCTCGACGCGCTCGGACAGGTTGGACACCAAGTCCTCGTAGCCGCGGGCCTGCGCTTCCAGGTCGGCGCGCTCGGCGTCGTCCGTGCACTGGTCGGCGTCGGCCTGCGCAAGGATGGCCTTCTCCTCGTAGCGCAGGACCATCTGGCGGGCCTCGGACAGCTCCTCGCCCATGTACGTCGGGGCCCACGACTTCTCGCGCTCGTAGCGGTTGACCATCTCGCGCAGGGCGGCGTCCGAGGTCCGCGCAAGGGTCTCCTGGTCCTCGGTACGGCCGAGGGCAGAGTGCGCGGCCTCCCATGCGGCGCGCTGCTCGACCGCGCCCTTCGCCGGCAGACGGCCGATCGCCGTGTTGGGGGCGTCGAGGTTGTACAGCTCGCGGTATCCCTCGACGGTGCCCGCGCGGCGGGCCCACTCGGCGCGTTCGAGCACGTCATCGGGCACGGGCCCGAGGTGACGGACCGCCCATTCCGGGGGCTCCTCACACAGGCGCTCGCCCAGCACGTCGCGCCGGGCGTCCATGGCCTCGGCCATCTCCCGGGCGACCTGGCCCTCGATGCCGGGGATCTCCGGCGTACGGCCGACCCAGCTGTGCCCGGCCGGCTCGTTCTCCGGCTGGCGGTTTTCCAGCTCGCGCTCGATCCGCCAGTTGATCAGCCCCGCGACCGTGTCCGGCTTCGGGGACGTCATCGACGCGCACGTGATGGCGTTCTGCAGTACGCGTTGCCCGTCGTGCCCGGCCAACTCGGCCTCGCGCAGGGCTCGGTAGATGGTGCTCGGGTCCTGCTGCCGCATCTCGGCGTACTGCGCTTCGTTCAGCAGCTGCCGCAGCTGCGGCTCGTACTGGTTGCGCACGTGCTCGGTGACGTAGTCGCGCCACTTCGGCTCAAGCGCCGGGATCGACTCAGCCCAGTCCTGGCTCTCCCGCAGCTCCTGCAGCGCGGACAGCTCGCCCCCGTCGCGCTCGACGGCGGCCTGGAGCATGGACATCGCGTCCTGGTCGAGCCGCTGCAGCCGGTGCTCGTCGCCCGGGACCTGGCACGCGGCAAACGCTCGGTTGTACCGCTGGGCACGCGTGAGTCCGGGGTAGACCTGCTGGCGGCTCATCCCTTCCTCGACCAGCATGTATCCGCCGTAGCCGACCGTGCGGCCCTGCACAGCGTTGACGGTGCCCGCGTACGCGAGCGCCACGTTCTTCTCGACGTACGAGCCGGGGAGCCTGACGGTTCCGGCGAGCCGCTCGGTGCCGTCGTCGTTGCGGCCGGCCACCCGGGCGGCCGTGAGCTGGCCGTCCTGGCCGATGCCCGTGACCCGGTAGACCCGGCGGTTGAGGACGAGCCGTCCGTCACTGTCCTTGAGCTTGGCGTCGTTCTCACGGGTCTGGATGAGGTCGCCCACGCCCGCACGGTTGTCGTCGCCGAGCGGGAGTCCGGCCTCCTCGACCAGTCCGTACCGCACGAGCTCCGAGCGGATTTCCCTGCTCAGCTCGGTGGCGCGGGAGTTGGTGGCGGTCATCACGACAGACTCGCGCTGCGCGAGCGTGTCCGCCACGTACGCCCGGATCACGTCCGCCTTCATCTCTTCCAGCGTGCCGCCCTGGATGAGGCCGCGCCGGTCGTACTCCTCCAACGCCCGGACCTCGCCGCGGCGCAGGGCCAGGCTCGCCTTGGCCTCCCACTCGCGCACGGTGCCGTCCGGCTCCCTGAACCGGCGGACGTTGCTGAGGCTGTAGTGCGGGCCCTCCTCGACCATCGACCGCAGCAATCCGCCCGCCTCAGGGGACTGCAGCTGCTGCTGGTCACCAATGAGTACGAGCTTGGCCCCAGCTGCCTCGCACAACTCGGAGATACGGGTGATGTGTTTGGTGGACGCCATACCGGCCTCGTCGAGAACCACCAGGTCACCCGCGCGCAGACGGAACCGTGCCTGCTCCTCGGCACTGCCCATGCCCTTCGCGTACATCAGGAACCGGGCCGTGTTCTCCCGGATCTCGATGCCCTCCTCGCCGAGGACCTCGGCGGCAACCGCGCTGGGACCGAGGCCGATCACGCGGCCTCCGGTGTGCTCCTGCCAGGCTTCGGAGATGACGCCGGTCGCGTAGCTCTTGCCCGCTCCGGCGGGGCCCTCGACCACGCTGACCTTCCGGCTGTCGCCGAGGACACCGCGGACGACGTCGGCCTGGTCGGCCGTGACGCCGGACTCCTTCACCACCTGGTCGAGGACGGGCGGGGCCAGGCACGGGGCGCCGGTCTGGTGGGCGCGGGAAGCAACACGGGCCTCGTCGCCGAGGCGCTCCTCCAACGCGAACTTCTCGGACGCCATGGCGCTCGGGCTGAACACCGAGCGGCCGTCGCTCGCCCGGATGCGGGACGGGGCGTCACCGATGATGCTCAGGCCGGCGGTCTGTACGACGCCGTAGTTCCCGGACTTCAAGGCCTCGTCGGCCAGCTCGTTGGCGACCGCGAGCAGCGGCATGTCGCGGGGGAGACTGTCACCGAGCGTGGTGTTCAGCTGCCGGATGAGCTCGCTCCGATCCCACGTCGCGCGCTTGGTCTGCAGTGCCTCCAACGACTCCGTGATGACCTGCGCGCGGTCGAATTCGGGGACGTCGACCTCGGCGAGCCGCGTCTCGACACCTACCTTCTCGGCCCGCTCCAACGCTCCGAGCAGACCGCCATCGACGCACTCCTCGGCGATCCGGGTAGCGCGCTCGATCCTGGCCTCGGCCGACTGGTGCTCATTCCGTTTCAGGTCGCGCGTGTCCAGCGTGGCCATCTCGCGCAGGCGGGTCCGCACGAGTGCGGAGGGCTCACGGCCGTGGTCCTGGACGTACTGGTCGTACAGCTCCTCAAACCGCTGGTCGACCTGGAAGGAACGGGTCGACATCCCGTCGAGGAGCTCCTGCTCGAACCCCTTGATCTCGCGCGCCAGGCCGTCCGGCCTCATTTCGAACACGACCGGCAGATCCTGCTCGATCACCTGCTCCAACGTCCGCTCGAAAACGGCCGCTGCAGCCTCGCGTGCCTTGTTCATCGCACGCGAGTCGAGGGTCACCCAGTGCTCGTTGCCGTCTTGGTCGTGGACCTTGATTTTGTTGAGACCCGCCACATGTCCGTGCAGCTGAGGGTCGCCCTCACGGGACACCTCGTGCGTGAAGATCGCGGCTGTGTAGCCGGTCGAGTCGACGTACCGGCCGGTCGACGGGCGGCCGTTCTTGGCGGTGCCGTGGTAGCCGATCCGGCCGAAACCGGCCTCCTCCTCGAACACCTTCTCGCCGGCCTTGATGGCCGTGACGAACGCGGCCCGGACCTTCGCGGCGTCCTCGTGCCGCCCTGCGGCCTCCAACCCGGTGAGGTAGACAGAGACGGACTTCTGAACCGAATACGTCCGGTCGAAGTACATCGCGGGGGAGCGCTGGCCCTTGTCCCGCTCCTCCCTCCGGATCTCCGACACACGCTCCGGGTCGGCGTGCGGTTCCTTCGCCAGGCGGTCGTCTACCCGCTGCTCGACCGTGCGGTACTCGTAGGGCTTCCGGCCTCGCCGGGCACTCGCTTCGGCGTCCGCCATGATCTTCTCGGCGGCCGTTCCGGTGATGCCGTTCGCGTCGATGTAGGACTTCGCCTCGCCGATCGCCTGGCGGTACTCCTCGGGGTGCGCGTGCCTTCCGAACACCGCGCGAATGTCACGCTCCGTTGCAGAAGCGTCCTCGGTGAGACCCCACTCTGAGAGACCCTCACCAACCCAGATCGCAAGCGGAGTTCCGTGTTCCGTGCCCTTGGCGTAGTAGCCCTCCGGCCCGTCGAGCGCGGCCCCGGCCTCGTGCTCGTGCCCGCCAGCGCAGCCCGATCCGGAGAGCAGGTAGTTGATCCCTGCCTCTCCTCCGGAGATCGCCGTGATGCGTAGCACGATCACGGATCTTACGCGATCAAGAGCGCGAGCGACACCGACATATTAAGAATGCCTAGGTGTGTTATGTAGTAGAGGTTGTAGCAGGGGGCATAGAGGCAGAAGAAGAAGGGGGTTTGTAGTGGGCTGAGCTGGATGAATGCGGATGGTTGGAGACGAGGGTGAGCGGGTGTTGTTTCTGAGGTTCGGAAGGATTCGGCCTGTACGGGTGAGACGGGCCCTGGAGAGTCTGAGAGGGCGGCGTGAGCGCCTCTCAGAACAGCAACCTCGACGGGGCCTCGCGGGCCCAGTAGGCTCGCCACAGACGGCATGAGGCCCGACCCCCCAACTGGGGGTCGGGCCTCGACTGTTACCACGAGTGTTTGTCGGCGGCGGCCGATTCCGCCGCGCACTTCGCGCGCCGGCGCCGAGCTGCGCCCCATGTGCATGGAGAAATGTACCACCACCCGGGCGGCTGTGAGCCGCGCGAGCGCGGCCGGTCCGCGCGGGTTAGTGCCCCATGTCCATGGAGGAATCCTGGGGCTCGACGGCCTCGGCGGGGCGGGGTCCGGGGAGAGTGACGGTGAACTCGGCGGCGAGGGAGTCGGGTTCCGCTTCGGGGCCGGGGTCGGCTCCGGCGAGCTGCTCCTGGCCCTCCTCCTCGCCCGGGAGGGTGAACGGTTCGCCGCACAATCCGCAGATGATCGGCCCCTCCGCCAGGACCTTCGGCGTGACGGGGAACGCCCGCGGCTCGGGCAGGCAGGCACAGCTGACCTTGACCCGCTTGCCGTTCGTCGAGCCGGGGGGCTCCGGCGCGACCGGCGGCTCCTCGACGGCGGCGTCCCGGTCGTCGCCGAGGCCGGGGAGGGCGGCGGCGTCGAGCTGGCGGATCACGGACGCGTACCTCCTGCGGGTCGCGTCGGTGAGAGTGCAGTTGGAGAAACCCAACGGCTTCTCGGACCTGCGCAGAGGTTCGAGTCCGACCTCGCGGGCCAGGGCCGCGAACTCCTTGCGGTGCCACCTGGGGTCACCCTTGGAGGTGTCCTGGATCTTTCGAACATGGGCGAGCGAGTGAGCTGCCTCGTGCAGCTCCGTCTTGAGGATCTCCTCGCCTCCGTCCTTGATCGTCTCCCCTGCGACGAACAGCTCGGCGAGACGCTGCTCGCGCTCGGCGACCGCCCACCGGTCGGCCCAGTGGTGACCTCGGGTCGGGTAGTGCCGGCGGGGTGCGTCGGTGGACGTGCGGGGCTTCTCCGTCTGCCTACGCGAGATTCCGGTTCCGGTGATGAACAGGACCGGCGGCACGTCCGGGTGATGCTTCTGGATCGCGGTCCAGCACTTCTCCAGCGCGGTGATGAGCCGGGTACCCTCGCGCCCCGGGTCGGTCCTCAGATCGGCCATGCTGTCGCTCCTTCCCCCATGTGCATGGGTTTTGATCAACGTACGGGCGGCGTCAACTGTTACCAGGGGAGGGTCAGAAGAGGGTGTCCTGGGAGGCGCCCGAGGGGTTACCCGCTGCAATCGCGGTGGCAATCGCGGCCTCGACGTCGGCACCCGTCGCCAGGGCGCCGAGGATCGCGTCGCGGATGGCGACGGCCCTTCCGTCCGGGCCCCGGACGTCGTTGAGCGCGTGCCCGGCCCGGTGGGACCTGGCGTAGTAGTCGCGGATGTTGTCGAGCCGCTGTCCGGCCACCCAGTGGGAGGTCAGTTGGCAACTGGACTCGTCGCACGTGTGCCGGACGACGTGGCCCTCGGGGAGGGCGGCGGCGCCGTGCTCGATGACGTAGCCGAGGACATGGACGGTGACCACGCGGGAGGTGCCGGACTTCCGGGACCCGGCACGGAGCTTTCCGTGGCCGGAGTCGCTGATGGCTCCGAGCCAGAACGCGCACCGGTCCGGGCCCCGGTCGTAAACCCGGGACCGGTAGCGCTCGACGGTCGAGGCGTCTGTCGCCAGGGCTGCCCACGGCACGGGCTGTTGGGTCTGCTGCTCTGCCATGTCCGGCTCCTCCTCGTCGGCGGCCGGCTAGACGGCCATGCCGTAGACGATGGTGAACACGGTGCCGAGCGAGCCGATGATGAAGACGCCCGCCAGCCCGGCGACGATCAGGCCCTTGCCCTGCTCCGCGCTGAACGTGTCTCGCAGGGCGGTGGCGCCGATGCGCTGCTTCGCCGCTCCCCAGATCGCAAGGGCCATGCACATCAGGATGGCCAGTGCCATGACGACCTGGACCATGGTCTTCGCCTCGGTGCCGAGGGCTCCGAAGGGGCCCCAGTCGGGGGCGATTCCCCCGATGATCGTGTTGATGTCGCCCTTGTCCGCGGCCAGCATCATGTGGTTCGGCCCCTCCTGCTCGTCGTCCTGGTGCTCGTCGTCCTGGTGCTCGTCGTCGTCAGCCCTGGGCGGGCGGGGTTCACCGTAGCGACCGGGCGGAGCCGGTGCCGGCGCAGTGCCCGCACTGCCCGCTCTCGTCCGAGTGCGAGTTGCGGCAGTGGGCCGACTCCCTGCTGAGCAGGTTGGTCAGCCACTCGACCTGACCGGCCTGCAGCGGGACGTCGATCGCGATGCCCTGGTCGTCTCCGTGGAGTGGGGTGACGGTCAGCACGGCGCTCACGGCGTCGGTGGAGAACTCGGCGTCGTCGGTCGGATACTCGGTCATGAGCTCCTGCAGGACGGCGGCGAGCCGGGTGGCCGGCGGTAGTTGGACAGCGTCGGCGGGGGCCGTGGACATGGGGTCATGGGGTCCCTTCGGTGGTGGGGGAGTTGGGCGGGGGTGGTGGTCACCATCCCCAGTGGTCGTATTCCTGGCGGACGTAGGGGCGGTGGCTCGGGTCCCACTCGATCGCGCTGGGGCCGATCCGGCCGACGTGGGTGTCGTGCTTGCGGTCGAACTCGGCGAGCTGGTGGGCCAGCTGTACGGCATCGGTCAGGAAGTCCTCGACGTCCGGGTGCGCAAGTGAGAGCCGGTCGGACAGGGCAGCACGGCGGAGCAGGTAGAGGCGCTCCTGGTGATTGTCAGGCTCGTACGTCTCGCCTTTGGTGCCGGCGGTCGCGGTCTCGACCTGCAGGCGCTCGGAGATCGCCGTGAGGTCGGCGACCTCGTGCAGCATGTCCGGGGCTCCCATGTACGCGACTTCGGGCGTCGGTGCGTCGAATCCCTCGCCTGTGATCGGGTCAGGCATGTCGGACTCTCCTTTCTCAGACGTGGGCCTGGGGCACTGCCACGGGCTGCGGGTCGGTGGTCGTCGTCATCGGCCCCTGCCCCCGCTCTTCTTCGCGGTGTCCAGCTCGGCCCGCAGGATTTCGGTCTCCCGCTCAACGGTGCGGGTCTTCTCCTCGGCGTCGCGGACCTTGCCGTCGGCCTCGCGGAGCTGGCCGTACAGGTCCCTCGCCTCGCCCTCCAGCGTGGCGATGCGGCCCTCCCGGGTCTGGGCGGCGGTGGTCATCCGCTCGACCTCCTCGCGCAGCGCCGTGACAACGGAGTTGGCGGCCTCGACCTTGGTGTTCGCGTCGGTGACGGCCTGGCGGGCGGTCTGCTGCGCGTCCTCGACCTTGCCGTTCGCCTCGACCACCCGGGCGTTGGCGTCCTCGACGGCCTGGATGGATTCGGCCTTGACCTGCGCGGCGGCCCTCTTCCCCTCCTCGACGGTCGTCTCCATCTCCGCCACCTTGCGCGCGGCCTCGATCTCGGCCTTCCCTGCCTTCTCCTCGGCGGCGGCGACCTCCCGGGCTGCCCGTTCCTCGGCCTCGGCGATCTTGGCAACTGCCTGCTGCTCGGCGTGCTCAGCGACAACGGCCGCGTCGGCGACGGCCTGGGCCACCTTCTCGTCCCGCTCCCGCTCGGCCTCGGCGACGGCGGCGTCCGCCTCCTCCTGGATGCGCGCGGCCTCCGCCTCGAACCTGGCCTTGGCCTCGTCGAGTTGGCGGAGCCCCTCGTCCGCTGCCTCCTCGGCCTCCGCCTTGGCCACCTCGGCGTTCTTCGCCCGGCGCTCGGCCTTCTCTCGCCGGCCGCGCTCGGTGACGAGCTCCTGCTGGGCCTCGGCGATCCGGGCCTCGGCGCGGGTCTCGGCGGCAGCTACCTGAGCCTCGGCGGCCTCCGGGTCGGTGATGGTCTCCAACTGCCCGATGTACCGGGGGAGCTGTTCCCCCAGCTCGCGGACGGCGGTGAGGACGGACTCGCGCACGAGCAGGGCGGTCGCGGCGGCGCCGGTCACCGGACGGTCGATGTCCTCCTCCTGGACGGCCTGGGCGCTGGGGCCGGCGGGGCGGCGGTGCTTGGCCTTGTACGCCGTGGCGGCGTTGTGGTCGGGGTCGTCGCAGTACCGCGGCGCGGCCCCGCGCACCGTGGGGTCCTTCGGGACCCGAGTCCGGTGGCAGTCGGGGAACGCGCACTCGTTGGGGTCCTGCTCGACCTCGGTCTGCTCGGTCTGCTGCTCGCTCATGGTCGTTGCTCCTACTCGGCATTGGGGAGGTCGGTGGGGCGGATCACGGACGTCTCGGCAACGGTCCATCCGGTGCCCTGGTAACTGCCGGGGAGCGTCTCGTCGACGAGCTCTCCGTCGTCGTCCCAGCGCAGGACGGCGGGGTCGGCGGGGTCCTCATCCTCCCGGTACCGGGTCTCGGCGTACGCGCGGCCGGTGGCCTCGTCCTCGCACGGGATCGCGCCCGGGTCCTCGGCCCGGGTCACTAGCCAGACGGACGGCGCGGCGGGGGAGCTCCATGCGGCGTACTCCTGGCGGACGTACGACCGGAGAGCGGCTGCGGGGGAGTCGGTGCCGATGGTCGTCGGGGCGACGGGGCCGGCGGCCGTGCCGTGCGCCTGATCGTGGGCGGCCAGCTTGAGCGCGGCCGAGCGGATCGACTGCTGGGCCTTTCCGTCCGCCTCGGGTGCGTCGAGCGTGCCCCGGTCGGCGAGCGCGGCACGGCGCAACAGCCGCTCACGCAGGGGGAGCTGGGCCATCGTCCGCACGAGCTCCTGCTCCTCGTCGTACAGGCCGGGGGCCGTGCCGTACGCGGTCACCAGGTCGGTCATCTCGTCCTCCTCCTCGTCGTCCTCGCGGTCCCCCCAGTCTAATGCAATGCATTACATAACTGCATTGCATTGAAATAATGAAATGAAATGGATTGAACTGGAGGGAGTGAAGATCGTCAGTCGTACGGACGGCGTGCTCGCCGCGACGGCCAGGCGCGGTGGGTCCTTACGGGGCTCGGTCGGCCGGTGACGACACGCTCCTCCGCCACGGCGAGATGTCGGCCGACGCGGAGCGCCCACACCGGACTGGTCACCACTGCGCGGCAGCAGCTGCTCCCTCTCGGCCACGGCCGGCGGTGCGGTCGCCTCGCGCTCGTGCATCCGCGACGGCGGGGGCACGGTCCGCGCCACGACGAGCCGGTGCAGTCGGCGACCGGTCCGCCACCGACCCCCCTCCCTCCGCCGCTGGCCGTCCTTCCCAGCCCGAAGCACCTGCGGACGCGCACGCTGCAGGCCACGGAGGATTACGGAGCTCACGCGCCCCACAGACGGGGCCGCGTCCGCGCTCGACGGCCAGCTTGACGACGCTCGGCGCGGTAACAGTCCGCGCTCGGCGGAGCGGCACTATTACCGGTCCTGAGCTGGGGAAGTTCTAAAAATCCGACCGCAAATGAGGGGCAGCAAGTTGGGACCGAAGGGGAGCTTCCGAGAGCGGAGCAAGATATCGGCGGAGACACTCTTCGCCGCCCAAGCCCGGGGGTGCCGAGGTCCTCCTCGACCGGGGGCGGTCGAGGAGGGAGAACCTGCTCAACTGCCCTTACGGGACTGCCCGCTGTGCCAGGATCGCCGCATGATCGATCTGGGCGTGCGTGTCGAGTTCTACGAGCAGGTGATTGAGGGAGAGCCCTCCAAGGGCTACCTCGGCGCCATCGATCGGACCGAGGGCTACCGCGCCGTGGCGGTGCCGGCGGTGGGCGAGCGCATCATGGCGGCGTCGCTACGGGTCGCCGACCGTGAGTCGGCGGTGCTCCTGCGCGGTCCCGAGCAGTTGGTCGTGCGGTTCGTCGAGCACCACCTGGTCCCCGAGCGCGATGGGGAGGTCCCGGCCTGGTGGGACAGCTACGGCGAGCCAGGCGCGACCATCGTGCTCCACATCTCGCTGGGGACGTCGCGCGGCGGGGAGTTCCTGCAGCGGATGGTCCGCCAGTTCATCGCGGACGGCTGGCAGTGCACGGGCCCGGAGGGTTCGGAGCTGTGGGAGTACGGCTTGCAGGCGCGCGAGGAACTGCGCCGGTAGCCGCTGCTTGAGCAGCCGGAACAAGAAGTCCGGCCGCACCACCTGGACGGGGCGCACGGGCGGGTGATCTTCCAGGCTAGGCCGTAACGGCCCTGCGGGTGGGACCGGTTGACCCGTCATGCAACGAATGATCACCCGTGCTCTCCTGCTGCCCGCTGTCGCCGCGTCGCTGGTCGTCGGGCTGGCGACGAGTTCGTACGCCGGGAGCCATCGGCTCGACGTCTCGGACGGGGACGCCTGGGCCGGTTACGCGGAACTCCGGACCTCCAAGGTCGACGGGACGTGGTTCGTGACCGGGACCCTGTACAAGGGTAGGAAGGGCGGGTGCCTGGTCCTGGAGGCGGACAACGGGACTTTCAGCCTGGGCAGCGACACTCTCGCCCGGAACTGCTCGAAGAAGGGGGGCACGACGGTGCGGGTCAACAGCAACACGGGCAAGAGCCGGCTGATCCTTCGGTTCCCGAAGCGAGGTATCGACGAGACCAGCACACAGAATCTGTGACCCGACTCGCCTGCTCTGACCTGCGGAAGGTTCAGATTCCGCATTTCGCCTGAGGCTGGGTCGTCCTCCTGCTGATCATCGCCGACTACTCCCGCCATCTGCCCGAGGCCTACGGCGCGCTGGGCTCTCCCCCGATAAGGGCGAGGGTCTCGGCGAAGGACTGGCGGTCGGCCACGTGGTGCCGCGCGCGTGACCAGGGAAAGCCGAAGAACTGCCGCTGAACCGGCACGGTCAGCGCGATCAGCAGCTCCACCTTGGTGGCTTCCTCCCGCTCGGACAGCACCACGATGCGGGCGTTGCCCGCGTAGGCGGTGGCGAACTGGATGAGGTCGGGCAGGGGCCAGCTGCCGGCGTACAGCGCGACGTTGTCGATCAGCCATCGGGTGGCATCGTCGATCTGCTGCCACCAGCGTTCCCGCTCACCCGTCAGCCGTTCGCGCGCGACCGGCGTCAGTCCGGACTCGCCATCCGGCGGAAGCTGGAACCTCTGCAGCGACGCGCACGCAGAGATGATCCGCGTCATGTTCGTGCTGAACGTGTCGCGGGCGGTGTGGACTTCGCCCAGGCGTTTCTTTCGGGCCTCCATGCGTGGGGTGACGAACAGACCGACCGCAAGGGCGGTCACCACGGCGGTGACGGCAGCCACCAGAAGCGTCCACACGGTGTTGGGCATGGCCACATGTTCCCGCAGTGCGCGGTCGGTTCGGGTCGAACACTCTCAGCTGCGCGGTCTCTCGGCCTCGACTTCGCCCTGGGCTGTCCAGGTCTTGCGTACTTGCTCGTGGCCGGCGGTCTCCTCGATGAGCTGGATCACGACGTCCGGACCGGTGCCGTACAGCCCGACCCATTCGGTGTACCGGTCCTGGGCCGTGTCCGGGACGGTCCACTCGCCCTCGACGACCGGGCCGTCCGCCTGGAACTGCAGCCGGGCAAGGTGCCTGATCCCCATGCGCTGCTCCCCGCCTCGGGGCCCGCTCTCCATCATCATCCCGCCCCACCACGGCCTTGGCCGTGATGGTCACCGCGCGGTGCGCAGCCGTTCACGTCGGGCGGTGACGAGGTTTCGCCACCGGTTGCGGGTGGCCTGCTCGCTGTCCAGCCAGCGGGGCGGGGTGTGGTCGTCGGGGAGCTGACGGTCGGCCATGAAGTGCGCAATGTCGGTGTAGTAGGCGTACGCGCCGTCGCTCGTCTGCTCGCGCAGCCGGGCGACGGTGGCGCTCAGGGCCTCGTGGTCGTCGAGGACGGCCTGGTGGAAGGCGAAGGCGAGTTCGAGGGTGGGCCTCGTGGAGGTGAGGCCCGCGACGTCAAGTTCGGTGCGCAGGGTGCGGACGCGGTCGTCGAGGTCGGGGCTGCCGGCGTCGCGGATGACGGCGGCGATGGCGGCGTTGATGGTCGTGGCCCGTAGGTCGAGGCCTGCGAGGAGCTGCTGGGCCAGGTCGAGTTCGTCGTCGGCCTGGCGGGGGTCGAGGAACGCGAGGGCGAGGGCGCGCAGTGCCTGGTTGTGGGCGGCTTCGCCCGCCTTGGCGTGCTGTTCGGCTTCGAGGCGTCCGGCCAGGTACGCCTCGGCGGCGCGCTGGACCTCGCCCTGGATCCAGTACAGGTCGCCGAGGACGCGCTGCTGGCGGCCCTCCCATCCCAGGGTCTGGGCGGCGGCGAGCGCGGTGGGGAAGTCGCCGTCGAGGCGGGCGGCCTGCGCCAGTCCTCGGCGGGCGGCCTGCGCGAGGCGGCCCTCGGTGTCGGCCACCTGCTGGTATCCGTGGCGTGAGTCCTCGGTGCGTCCGATGTCGCGCAGGGCCTTGGCCCGGTAGTAGAGCGGCATTTCCTGCAGCTCGTCGGGCAGCAGGCCGGAGTCGATGACGGTGGTGAGCCGCTCGACGGTACGGCCGCGGTGCTCGCGTTGGCGGCGGGCCAGGGCGCTGAGGGTTTCGACCAGGGCGTCGGCCGGCGTCGACAGTGCGGCGTGTTCGGGGCCGTGGGCGGGCGGGGCGAGCGGCTCCCACACGGAGTCGCCGACGTAGTCGAAGGCGGCCTGGGTGAGCCAGTGTCCCGGGTCGAGGTTGAAGTCACGGGCCAGGCGCAGGGCCTGGCGCAGTACCCCGATCAGGACGGTGCGCTCACGGCGGGGCCCATGGGTCCACTCCTGGCCGAGGGCGGACAGGGCGCGCTGTGCGGCCCGCTGCCAGTCCTGCTCGGACCACCGGTCGTCGGTGCGGTCCTCGGCGGTGCGGATCGAGGAGCGCACCACCTGGTGGAGGTGGAAGGGCCACAGTGCGGTGAGGTCCTCGCGGATGAAGGGGCGTTCGGTCAGCCGCAGGGCTGCCGCGTCATGGGTGAGCCCGGCGACCTGGGTGGCCAGCGGCACCGAGAACGCGTCCAACAACGAGACCGACCGCAGCACGTGCCGCTCGTCGCTGGTCAGGTCGCTGAGGGTGCGGGAGATCAGGGCGGGGAAGTCGCCGAAGTCCTCCGGCTGCGGCGTACGTCCGTTGCGCCGTATCTCCAGGAACCGGAGCACGGCGAGATCGAGGTAGAGGGGAAGACCGTGGGAGCGCTCGCTGATGGTGCGGCGTAGCTCCGGGCCGATCAGCGGCTGGCCGTTGTGGGCGAGGCGGCGGGCGAGGTGATCGTCGCAGTCCTCGGGGGCGAAGTCGCCCACCAGGATCTGCCGTACCTCGTGGCCGCCGTGGGCGCGGGCGCCCGGGACGTGTCCGGCCAGGCCGGGCCAGGCGGTGGGGCCGGTCCAGTCGAGTTGTCCCTGCAGGCCGTCCTCGGCCCACTGCAGCCGGTTGCGCCCGGTGATGACGAAGAACGTGTTGGGCATCAGCCACACGATGCGCTGCAGCAGCCGCTCGAAGTCGCGGTGGGTGCGGTCTCCGACCTCCTCGAAGCTGTCGAGCAGCACCACGGGGGTGATCCGCTGTGCTGCGGGGAGTTGGGCCAGGTCCCAGGCGAGCAGGTGGGTGGCGAAGCTCAGTGTCTCCAGGTCCGGTTCGGCGTCCAGGATGTCGGCCAGGCGGCTGCAGCCGGCCAGGGCGCGTACGGTCTGGCGCCGCTCGCGCAGTGCGCCGACCAGGGCGGTGGTGAGCTGGCCGACGGCTCCTCCGACGGTGCCGGGCAGGGCCAGGGCCTGGGCGGCGTCGGCGAGTGCGGACTGCAGCTGGCTGGGCAGGTTGACCGCGTTGCTGAACCGGCTGAGCATCCCGCCTCGCCGCAGGTACTCCTCCAGCGGTTCGCCCGGGTGGTTGCGCTCCCAGTGCCGGCGCAGGGCCAGGTCGAAGGCGGGCATCGGACGGCCGAGGGTGGCGACGGCCAGGCGGATGGAGAGCACCACGCCCTCGAAGTCGATGCCGCTGGAGCGGGCCAGGTCGATGCGTACCGGCAGCAGCCGTTCGAGGGGCCAGGCGGGCGCGTCCCACTGGTCGGGGCGCTGGCCGTTGTGGGTGAGGGAGGCCTCGGTCTTGCGGGAGAACGTGGACTTCCCGATGCCGCCGACCCCGTGGGCGACCAGGACGTTATGCCGCGGGCTGGCCAGGTCTTCGACATCGAACGATGGGGTGGCGACCCGCTGGAGGTGATCGGTGAGCGCGGCGACGACGGCCTGCCACTGGGCCTGGCGGTTGGTGAACGCCTCCTCGGCCTCCACCGACCGGTCATTCGCCCCGAACAGCATCCGCAGATCGCGTGCCACGACACCCCCAAGAAAGATCACCACGGTAGCAACCCCGGTGCCCGGCCCGCATCGTCTCGGCCAGGGACAATGACGGCCCATCACCGATACCCGAAGGACGCCCCCTTGTCTGAAGCCGTGAGCCCCGAAGCCGTCGAGCAGCTCATCCAGGAAGTCAGCACCTGGTACGCCGAGCAGCTCATCCAGGAGCGGCGTGCCGGCGTTCCGGATGCCGCACGCCTCCAGGTCCTGCGGGACGGGCTGGCGGCGTGCGTCGCCGACCAGCACGCCCTGCAGGACGCCGATGAGACCGAGGTCGCCGAGATCGCGGCCCGCTACGCGGCCCGCATGAAGGAACTCAAGTGCCAGTAGCCGCCTGGCTCCTGGCCGTGGGGGACGGGCAGCGCCGTCATCGGGACCGTGTCGGCGAGGGCGCGCGGCTGCAGGTGAACGGGCATCAGCGGCCAGGCGAGCGCGGCAATCTCGACGAGATCCCGCCGGTACTGCGGCAGTTCGCCCTGCACCCGTCGCAGGGTGGCCAGGAACTGCGCGGCCTCGGCCGTGGTGTAGCGGCGCTGCTGCTCGACCTCGACCGCGTCTCCGCCCCGGGGCGGGGACGTCCAGGCGCCGTCCGGGGTGCGGGCGTTGCGGTACACGGCGGTCAGGTCCCTGCGGATGACGGAGACGGAGTCGACGACGTGCGCCGTCTCCTCGGCTGCGCGGACCACGTCGGCCAGCACCTGGAAAGACACCTGGTGGGCGGCCGTCGAGGTGAAGCGGGCAGTGCCGCCGATGCGGGCCACCTCGGCGGCGCGCGTGGCGATGCCCAGACGGCTGTCCGCTGCCCTGCCTCCCAGCACGATCAGCTCGACGCGGTAGCCCGCCGCGTGGTGGCGGCGGGCTCCGTCGAGGAAGTGGTCGACGTCGTCCGGGGCGATCTCGATCAGCAGGTCGCCGCGACGCTCGCGTACGTACGCCTCGGCCTTCTCCTGCCAGGCCCGGTAGTCCGCGCGGATCCGGGCGGACGCCGTACGGGGCTCCTCCTCGCGCAGCCGGCGGTAGTCGGGGTGCACCGCCTTGAACATGCCGCCCTCGATCCTGGTCGGGCGCCGGGCGCGCAGCACGCGGCGCAGCGTGCGCGCCGCGTAGGTCTTCCCCGCTCCCTGCGGACCCGCCATGTACAGCACCACCGGCTGGGCATGCGCCGTGATGTCGCTCAGGTGCATCGGCACAATCAACTCGTCGAAGATCCACCGGTGCTCGTCGGCGGACAGCCGGTGGTAGTCGACCCCGGGCGGCACCGCGAGCGGCTGGGCGATACGCCGTACCGGCTCAGCCAGCGCTGCGGCCCGTTCCAGACCACCGGTCACCAAGAGCCGCCGTTCCGGCGTGCTCGCCTCCGGGTGCAACTGCTGGTGCAAGCCGTTGGCCTGGCGGCGGAACCGCAAGGTTTCCGGCGCCGTCCACGGTCGTACCCGGGCCGCGTGCAGGGCTCGGTGCGCGCCTGCCGGGGACGGTCCGGTCAGCTCATTGTCGTAGAGCACCTGCAGGTCACGCCGTACCACCATCACGCGGTCGGCCAGCTGCTCCGTCTCGATGACCTCCAGTGACTGCGGCAGGCGGCGCGCGACCTGGTCGTGGTTGCCCCAGGACACGTACCGTCCGGCGCCGTTCTCAGCGACCTGGGCCAGATAGCGCTCCAGCACGCTCAGCTGCGTCACGGCCTGCGCCTCGGCCAGCACCACCACCTCGACGCGGTATCCCGCCTCCCGGTAGGCGCGGGCCTGCTCCGGGTCGACGGCAGGGGTTTCGACCAGCGCGTCGAACCGGTGGCCGCGCACGTACTCCTCGACCTCCGCCTGCCACCGCCGCACGTCCGGCCGTACCCGCACACCGGCGGTGCGGTCGTCGCTGCGCAGGAGACTCCAGTAGGCAGGGTGGTCGGTCTTGTAGAGGTCGGGGCCGATCAGTACCGCGCCGCCCCGCCGGTCCAGCACCGCCTTGAGCACCTGGCAGACGGTGGACTTCCCGCTGCCGGGCTGTCCGCCGACCAGCACGGCGAAGGGCTGTTTCTGCGGGACGGCGTCGCCGGTCCAGGCGGGCAGGATCCGCGACGCCAGGATCGCCTCGTGCTCAGGCTCGGGCAGCACGGCCGGGCGGACATCCGCGTCGGCGTTTTCCTGCTGACCGGCCATCGTGCGCTCCTCGGGTTGGTCCGTTTCGGTCCCCTCAGTCTAATTCAATTCATTGCATTTTGTCAATGAAATGGATTGAATTGAATTAGAAGATGCCGGAGATCGTCAGTCGTACGGACGGCGTGCTCGCCGCGACGGCGCCGGCTGTGGGCGCCCACGGGGGCTTCATCGGCCCGGTGACGACACGCTCCTCCGCCACGGCGAGACGTCGGCCGACGCGGAGCGACCACACCGGCCGGTCACCACTGCGCGGCAGCAGCTGCTCCCCCTCGGCCACGGCCGGCGGTGCGGTCGCCTCGCGCTCGTGCATCCGCGACGGCGGGGGCACGGTCCGCGCCACGGCGAACCGGTGCAGTCGGCGACCGGTCCGCCACCGACCCCCCTCCCTCCGCCGCTGGCCGTCCTTCCCAGCCCGAAGCACCTGCAGACGCGCACGCTGCAGGCCACGGAGGATTACGGAGTCTGGGCGCCCCACGGACGGGCTGCACGGTGCGCGCGGCGTCCAGCTCGACGACGGCCGCACACCCTGTCCATCAACCGATCTTTAAATGAAGCGATGGCAGAAGTCGTACTCCGACCCAGTGAACTGGTTTGGGTGTAGGACCCAGTACAGCAGTAGCCCGCCGACGATCACGCCAAGGCAGCCAAGAGCAGGCACCCCTTGGTCATCGCTGAACAGCCCCCCGAGGCCGCCAAAGAAGAGGGTGGCACCAATGACCACAATCGCGATGTTCCAGCCGCAGCTGCCTGGGAGTGCAAGCAGATAGTCGAGCGCCATGTGCATGGCCGCAATGTAAGTGCGGATTTCGCAGGCAACTCCTCAGCGCGCTGGCTATTCAACCGTTACGCCGAGTCCCGTCCAACAATCGATCAGTTGCTGAACACCTGGGCTGCCTGTACGCGCTGGTCCGACGATGGTGTCCAACAAGGGTGTCCGCTATGAGGAGGGCAAGGCGGAGGCTCGGACCGTTACGAAACCCTGGACTCCTGGTCCCAAGAGTTCGACCACGTCGTTGGCCTCGGGAAATGCGGAGTTTGACGGGTACTCACGGTCTGTGGCATCCTCCCCTCGGGACACCACTCGTGTGTCCCGTTCACGTTTGAGGCTCTCCTTCTCGGTTGAGAAGCGGGGGCCTTTTCTCGTTCCTGACTCAGGCCCCCGGAGCCACGCTCCGGGGGCCTTTCTCGTTTCCGGAGGCTTCCACCTTGCTGTCCGCTCTGACTCCCGGTGCCGTGTTCGGTGTGCCGGTTTCGCTGGCCGTTTGTGCCACTGTCGTACTTGTGGCCATGCTGCTGCTGGTCGCGGTCGTTTCCTGGGTCGTCCTGCGTCGGGTCAATCGGGCTGATGTCCCGGTGGCGCTGTTGGGGCTGGCCCACGTGGTCTCCGCGCTGTGCGGGTTCCTGCCGTGGGGCAAGCCTTCGCCTCCGCCGGCGCTCCCGCAGCAACGCGGGCCAGACCCTGAGGCGGCCGCGCCGACCGTGGTCTTGGTCCGAGAGGTGACGGCCAGCTCCTCTCTGCCGCAGAGGGGTGATGTGTGAGCGGCTACTGGAGGGGTGCCGAACCCCGCCTCCGGGTTGAACGGGTCGTCGGGCTGGACCAGCTGCTGTCGTCCATGCCCAAGGAGTGCGCCATCGCCGTACTAGCCCAGGTGCTGTATGGGGCATCTGAGGAAGAGATCGGGAAGCGACTCGGCGTTGCGCCGATACGGGCGCGTGTGCTGATCAGCAAAGGTATCTCGCGGCTGCGTCATCCGATGTGGGCCCGAGTCTGGCAGGAGTACTTCGACGTCGACTCTCAAACGCTGCTGATCGACGATGGCCTGCGTGCGCTGATACGCAAGTGGCGTCTGGAGGAGTTCGCCCCGGTGTGCAGTCAGTGCGGAGACCGGTACATCCCGGAAGGGTTGAAGTTGGGGGCACACGGCGGGCGCCCTCGTCGGTACTGCTCCAACGCCTGCCGACAGAGGGCGTACCGGATGCGCAATCGGTGAGGTCGCGACTATGCGGTGCGCTCGCGCCGGCGCAGGGTCGGCGGCCGGTCGCTCTGGTTGGCGAGCATCCGCCGGACAGTCTCTGGGTGCCAGTGCTCCCCGCGCTTCGGCCGGAGCCCTTCCGCGTCCAATGCGGCCGCGATCTCGCGGTACGACAGCCCCTCCTCGTCCCGGAGCTGGCGGCCGCGGGCCCGTCCAGCCTGCTCCATGTCCTCCGGGGTCAGCTCCTTCTTGTGGGCCTGCCAGCCGTACGGCGGGGCGCCGTAGGCGTACTGGCCCTTCTCTCCCTTGATGCGGCGGCCGCGGCGGAGCTTGGCCACGGTCATGCCGCGGCCGCAGGTCAGCCCCCTGAGTGAGTGGCAACAAGTCCTTGTCGGCCGCTACCGTCACCGGTAACGCGGGCGCCCAACTCCGCCGGATCGCAGCATGGTTGACACCCCCGCGCAGGCAGATTCGCATACCGTCGCGAATTCGCATCTGATGTAATTGGTGACGCTTGGAACATCGGAACGAAAACTGGCGCTAAGCCTCCGTCGGCCCTGGTGAGCTGCTGACGGGGCGTCGACTCAGAGGGCCGCCTGAAGTCGTCCCACAGATAACACCCCATTATCCGTGCCACCAGTCACCGTGAGCTGCAGTTCAGGGCGGCTCCCCTGTCGGACCCGGACGCCTCAGGGTCACCCGTCACCCTCGCCTCGCACCAAGGGGTTTCCTTGACCACGCTCCTCAACGTGACGCTCACGCCGGACCAGCGGAGCCTCCTCACCACCATCGCCCAGCCGTGGATCGAGACGGGCGAGTGGCCGCTGTGGGCCAACGTGCAGCACGAATTCGACATGCGCGGCCAGGACGCCGACGCCGTCTTCCACTCGCTGCCGCGCGTGGGCAACGAGGCCCCGTTCGCCTCCGGCTACGGCTACACCATCCCCATGCGCGCGCCCATCGACCCGGGCCACAAAGTGAGGCTGACCGTCGCCGGCGCCTCCAGGCTGCCCAAGGGGCGGATGGCCACCGGTGAGCCGTTCATGCACACCCTCCGCCACATGATCGATCTGTACATCAGCAGGCCGATCCTCGCCGACGAGGTCCCCAGCATCATCCTGCGCTCCGGCGAACTGACGACCGCGCTCCCCAACCTGGAACCGTGGTTCGTCAAGGCGCTGCCCGACCTTCTCTCCTACGAGCCGGCCATCAGCACCGGCGGCGCCAACCTCGGCGACGGGTCCTGGGAGCGCGAGGTCACCCGCAGCGTCATGCAGTTCCGCGGCATGCACACCGTGGAGGAGTACATCGAGAAGACCTGCGAGATCGTCGTCGCGAACGCCGCCCAGTACGCCCCGGTCTTCGTCGAGGAGGAGACCATGACGGCGGAGCCGAGCCGGGGCCCGTACGTCGACGTCGACCTCATGGCCGAGCTGGAGACGGCGGCCGCGACGACCCGGTGGAAGGTGCACAAGCTCATCGCCCTGTGCGAGGGCCTGAACGACGCCTACATCGCGGGGAACCCGTACGCCTGCGCCGCCATGCTCCGCGCCATCCTGGACCACATCCCGCCGGTCTTCGAGCACACGGACTTCAAGCACGTGGCGGCCCAGCACGTGTTCAGCATGAAGCGGAACGACAAGACGCATGCGCAGAGGCTCGCGGCCTTCAAGGACATCGCCGACGACGTGATGCACCGGGCGATCGGCCACACCGTGCCGCGCATCAGGATGGACGACCTCCCCGAGCCCATCCGTCTCAACGCCGTCCTCAACGAGGTGCTGGTGATGCTGCCGAAGACCGCGCCCCCTACGGCGTGACGCCAGCCGATTGGTCTTGAGCAGTCACTCCGGCCGCGCAGCTCACCGGGGCGTTCAGGAAGCTGAACAGCGTGGCGCTGATTCAGGGATTGAGGGACATCTTGTCACCTACAAAGCCAGGACGGCATTGGCGGGCGTCCGCCGAACGCGTGGAGTTCCACAGGCGCGGTGTGTGCTGGCCCGCGCCTGTGGAATCCCTGGGGCCATGACGTCATCAACACCGTCAGCAGGGGCTAACGCAGGTACGCAGTCGACCTCACGACGGGAGGCGGAGCGCCCACGGCCAGCCGTCCTTCTCATGCATCCCGAGCCGGTGGAGCGTGGCCGGCTCGCCGAACGAATCCGGCATGCGTGTGACGACGGACTGGAGGTCATTGGGCTCGCTGGCCTTGATGAGCTGACGAGGCTGCTCCGCGAAGCCGGCCGCCCCAAACGATTGGTAGCGGTGATTGCCGATCCCCGCCTCGTCCCAGATGTCCTCCAGAACCATAACCGCCTTGCGGTCAGGGGGGTCTCGGTTGTGTTGCTCACGGACAACGGTGATGACCGCGAGGCATTCGAGGGGCTGCCACAGATCCACGTATCGGACCTGGAGAAAGGCATAGAAGGCCGCTTCTTCAAGTGGCATCCGCGGGATTCTGAGATTTCCTTGGTGGGCCCCTCCAACACTCCGGATGCGGAAGTTCTAAGGGACATTCTGTTTGTTCACGGCGTCCCCTACACGTGGGACGACCGAGCAGAGGGCTGCAACAGGAACATCCGCTTCACAACGACTGACGGGCAGCACAAGGATGAATTGGCGACGGTAGGTAATATCTGTGCCGCACTGAACATTCTTCCGGTCGAGGACGATGCGACTATCGGAAGTCTGCATTACGATCTTGTGATTGTGGGTGCAGGGCCAGCCGGAATGTCAGCCGCGGTAAGCGCGAACGAAATAAACCTGAAGACCCTCCTGATGGAAGAGAAACAGCCCGGCGGCCAGGCGCTGCTCGCTACCAACGTGATTCGCAACTACCTAGGATTCCCTCGGGGACTTACAGGAGCGAAATTCCTAAAAGCGGCCGCCGGGCACGTCAGGAGTTGCGTTCACGTCGATGTATGCCTGCACATGAGCGCGACCTCCCTGACACCGAACGGTAAGCGGTACACGATCGGCGTCGCGTGTGCCGATGGCGTCACTTCGGTATCCGCTGGCATGGTCATCCTGGCTTGCGGGAGCAAGGCCGGTCTCGTAGTCGCCGAAGACTCGGGCGTGGCCAGTGAGAGAGAGCTATATAACGAGCTTCACCACGGGCCGGACTCCGTCAGCGGCTCACTCGCCGAAGAGCACAATAAGCGAGTAGTGATCATCGGTTCCGGAAATACCGCAGCCGACGCCGCCATAAAATTGAAGGCTGCCGAATGCCACTCGGTCAAGCTACTTACTGACAAAATTAAAATGCGCAACGAGTACAGCAAAATACTCGGGGACAACATCATCGATCACGTGAAAGTGACGGGTTTCACCGGCGTAGCGGGAACGGGAATTTCCAAGGTTCACTACCGGCGAGACGGGCACTCTGAAGACGAAACACCTATGGAGGTAGATTCGGTCTATGTCCTGACCGGAGGCCATCCGAACACCGGGTGGCTGAAAGGGGAACACCCCCTAAGAAAGAATGGAATTCTGACCGACCGATACCTGAGTGATGACCCTAAACTCATTTTCGAAACCAGTTTGCCCGGTGTTTTCGCGGTCGGTGATGTGCGGGTTAATTCGCAGCGGCGGGTCGGCCAGGCGGTCGGCCAAGGAGTGGCGGCAGTCGCCGCCATCTGGAATTACCTGGATGCGGCAGGAAATGACTGGAAGGAGATCCTCGTCGACTCCCACAGCCAGGCGTACCAGGATAGGGAAGCGGCAGACACACACTAGATCCCGAGAGGCACTGCGTCGGCCCAGGGCACTCCCGTACACCCTGCAGTCGACGCCGCCGGCCTGGCCGCAGGGGCAGGTGGTCGACCGCGGGGCCTACAGCACGCCGATGAGGGCGTTGTCCTCCCACTGGTCGACGACTTCGAGGTATCCGGCCAGCACCTTGGAGTGCGGGGCCCATCCGCCCTGCTTGGCGATGACGATCTGGTCGTGGCCCTTGAGCCGGGAGGACGTGGCGAGCCCGCGGCGCGGGGAATGTCCAGTGAAGCGGACCTCGATCCCCGCGCGTTCGCCGGCGCGGGTGACGACGTCGCCGATCGCCGCGGGCTGCAGCCCGCCCTCCAGGACGGTGTGCCAGCGGTTGTGCAGGCGGCGCCAGGCGTAGCCGTCCGGGTCGGTGAGGTCCGCGGCGTCCTTCCATGCCTGCCAGGCGCGGACCGGGCAGATCGACGGCCGGGAGCCGTAGGGGACGGGGACGATGCGGGGGCGGACCTTGGATACGCGCAGGTCGGCCTGGATGCCGCCGGGGGTCTCGGTGTAGTCGCGCACCCGGTTGAAGGCGAGTTCGTGCTCGCGGCCGGCGACGGCGAAGTGCATGAGCACCAGGGCGCGGTCGCGGATGCCCTGGAGGTTGTCGGGGCAGGCGGCGCTGATCTTCACCAGGTGCTCGACGAGCAGCGGCGGGGCCTGGCCCCGGCCGCGGGTCTCCCCCTTCTCCTCCATCTCCTTCACCAGCTGCTTGAGCCGGTTGCGGGCGAGCCGGGCGATTCCGTCCTCCAGCTTGACGCGGTGCTCGGCGCGGGCGGAGACGACGGTGCCGGAGATCCGCCGGTCGATGGTCGACGGCGCGGTGCACGTCCCCTTCTTTCCCCCGGGCTGGGTCCACAGCCACTCGACGAACATCACCAGCGTGCCGGGGGTGATGGCGAGCACGGGCACCCCGGAGTCGGCGCAGAACTTCGTCCAGCTCGCCCAGTCCTGGGCGTAGCTTCTGCGGGTGCTCGCCGGGCGGCCGTCGGCGATGGTGCGCACGGCCAGGTGGTCGATGTGCTCCAGCACGGCCCGGGTCGCTGTGTCGTACTCCTCGGGCCGGGCCGGCGCCGCCGGGATGACAACCGGTTCGAACGCCTTCTGACTGTCTGACATGATCCGCCCCGTTAACCGGATTTGAGCACTTCCATGGAACCTGGATATGGGGAGCTTATCCGGAGCCCATGCCGGTTCCGGGAGACAAGGCGCAGGAGCCTGCGCGTTGACCCTCATCATGCAGTGTCGGCAGAAGGCGGAGCGGACTGCTGGTCCACGACGGTGTCCTCACCCTCCGGCTGAGCCGGGCACGGCAGTGTGAGCGTGATAGGCGTGCGCGGCGCCATGGCCATATGGCCACGTGCGACGACGGTGTCCCGGAAGACCGCCTCCAGCGTGGCAGCGTCCGCCGGCTGAACCGCGGCATGGCCAGAGATCACGCCGCGCAGGAACCAGCGCGGTCCGTCCGCGCCAACGAAACGCACGACCTGCACGCCAGCCCGGCCGTCCGGGAGTTGCACAGGCACCTGAGCCCTCAGCTCCCAGCCGAGCGGGCCCTTGACCTCGTCGACAACGCCGCCCTCGGCGCGCACGGAGGTTGCGATCTCGGAGCGCACTTCGTTCCAGATACCTTCTGACTTCGGCGCCGCGAAGGCCTGCAGTTGGATAGCGCTGTCCCGTAGCACAACGGTGGCGGCCACGATGTCCTCGACTGTTCTCTCGACTTGCAACTCCATGTCCTCGGCTAGCGGCACAAAGAGTCCGCCCAGGTCGATTCGTCCCCAGTCGAGATCCGTGACGTCACTGACGTCCCACGGGCCGGCCAGTGATGCTTTGGTCGGGATCGTTTCGGCCGCGAGCACGGGCGCTGCGGGTCTTGGTGCAGGTTTTCCCATGTAATGGGCCTCGTACTGCTGCAACAGCGGCTTCGGGTCGACATGGACCGCGCGTGCGAGCGTACGGATGTGGCCGCGGGCATAGACGTGACCTCCACAGGGGGTGAAGTCGTCCTGCTCGATCGCGTGGACGATGGCCGTGCGCACTCGGGTGGCGCTGCCGACGTCCTCGACGGTTAGTCCGGCGCTCATGCGCGCCTGGCGCAGGGTGCGGCCGATGGACAGTTCCGGTGGCGACGCGTCGGCAAGGGTCCACTGTCGGTTGACGCGGATGCGCTCGATGTTGTTGGGCAGGATCGTCATGGCGTCGATTAACGCCTGGTCCAGCATCCCAGCGTTCAGGCCGATCGTGCCGTCAAGGTTCGCGCCGGAGAGGCGGGCTCCGTGCAGTCGTGCCGCGTGAAGATCGGCGCCACGCAGGTCGGCCTGCTCCAGGTCGGCCAGGTTTAGGACGGTGCCTCGAAGCACTGCTCCGGCCAGTGGCGCCGCGGAAAGGTTGCCACCGGTCAGGTCAGTGTTGGTCAGGTCGACCGTCGTGTTGAGGTGGGCGGGATGCTCTCGGATCGTTTGGAGTGCTGCTTGATGGGCGGGAGTGGGTGCAAGGTTTTGGTGGGCGGGTCGGGTGCGGCGTAGGTATGCGCACAAGATGCTGACGATCTGCGCCGCTGTGTGAGGCAGTTCCTTCATCGTGGCGGCCAGATCCCGCACCGCGTGCAACTGCTCCTGGGCGTCGTGGGCGCGTAGTCGACGGGCTTGGGCTGCCACCAACAGCTCCGGGGGCTGGGCGACTGGTGTTGCGTCGTTGGTAACGCCCTGGTCAGTAGCGTCAGCGGGAGGTACTTCTTCCACAAGGCCTTGGCTGTCCAGGCCAGAAGACTCGGCACCGCTGGGTGCTGTCAGGTTCCTGAGTACCTCGGCGAGGGTCTGTTCCAGGGACTCGCGGCGCTCTCGTTCGGCGCGGAGCTGCTGTTCCTGATCATCGATGAGCTGTTGCCGTTCGTCCTCGGCGTGTATCTGTGCAGTGCGGAGCTGCTCGCGGAGGCGTTCGCACGTCTGCCGGGCATCATCCCGGTCCTGTTCTGTCTGGCGTAGGGCAGCGACAAGCTCGGTGATCTGCTCGGTGAGCGTGCCCCGGGCTGTCTCATAGGCGGCTTGTTCGTCTGTCAGGCGCTGCTGCAGCTGGCTGTGTTGGGCGGCCTCGCGTGCGGCGGCCTGCTCCAGGGCTCGGCGTTCCAGGTCAAGTTGCTTGCGTTGAGTACGGGCTTCGCGCAGGTCCTGCTGCAGACGGTGGATGAGGCTCTCAGCCGCCTGGTGCTCCCAGTACGAGACCTTGAGCTTCTCCTCCAGCTGGAAGACCTGGTACTCGTGTGGCCGCGTGGTGCGGATGCATTCGAAGTACAGGCGCCGGGTGCTCGCCTGGGCTTCCTCGGTCACCGGGTGTCCCATTTGGCTCTCCAGCGCAGTGAACACCTTGCCGAGGAAGTCTGCCGGCGGACGCCGCTCACCGGAGAGGAAGCGCGAGAGCGTGCCTCGGCTATAGCCGACGGCGTCGGCGAAGTTCTGGAGGGACGTCCAGCCGCTGTGCTGGTACAGCTCCCGCAGGCGCACGACGAAAGTGAGATCGGGCTCGGCCACGTTCTCCTTGATCGACCCCAGCTCTGGCTGCACGTGCCCTTCGCCGCTCATGATTCCCCCCGTGGCGTTGCGCGAAGGGCAATGGTCCCACTGGACATTGCCTCCAGTGGTGCGGCTTCCGGCAACGGGTCAGGCCATTCGAAGCTGAGGGCGTCGCTTCACATGCTGCCCTGGTCGGTCCGGCCAATTTTTCGCGACTCCTCCCTGTCCGGGAGGCGCCCTGGGCAGATGGGGCTTGCGGGGCTAACACGACTGCGGCCCAAGGTTCGAGCGTCCATCCATGCGTGGCTCTGTCACGCCCAATGCAGGGAGAAGCAATGTCTGCAACAACCCCTACCGATGCCACCTCACAACCGCAGGAGCCGACACTGCCCACCCGCGTGGTGTGGCCGCTGCTGATCCTCGTCTTGGTGCTGGTGGTCCTCCTGATCGGTGCTGGCCTCGCCTACGTAACGTGGCGTCACCCGTCCTTGGGAACTCCGCTGGGGGTAGCTGTTGGAGGTGTCACGTTGCTCGTGACAACCGTCCTCGCCCTAGCCCGCCACTAACGTCGGCTCCGCCGCGCGCCTCGTGATCCTCCCCCCCCCAGCTGTGTGGAGGCCGGTGAACGGAGTGGTCTTTCGCTGACTGCATCGTGACCCGGCCTCAAGGGCCGGTAACACGGCTCCTGGTGTCGGGGGTTGAGGAACATCCGAGCGAAAACCGGCGCTTGCACTCTCCGTGACGATCGCCAAAAGGTGGCCCACCGATAGCATCCCGTGCACGCCGACCACGAGGAACCGCCCATGCCCCGCGCCAACACGACCCCGATTCAGATCCACCTCTCCCCAGGGGTAGCCACGAATCTGGTGGTCGCCGTCGTCGTCTTCGGTATGGCCACCACGGCAGTCGTCCTGGCGACCGCACTGTACGGGCGCGAGGAGAACAGCGAGCGTGCGTTCCGGGTGATGAACTGGCTGAGGAGGGCGCCCGAGCCTGAGAAGCCCCAGCCCTCACCTCAAGCCCGGAGCCGGACCCGTCCGACAGGTCGTGGAGAGAGCATCCGGGCCGCTACGCTGCGGCCGTGACTAAGCGACGCCGTGGGAAGGCTCGCCGTCGGCAGGCCGACAACACCAGCTCCAGCGCGGGCCCACGTGAGTGGGACGTTGCGGCCGCGGAGCGGGAGTGTGCGACATCTACGGTCCGGCGATGATCCACAAAACGAGCGACGAGTCGAGGTCCTGCGAGTACCGGTAGAGAACGGAGATGCCGCGACCACCGGTCTGCTCGGGCAACAGCTCGATCACGTACGACTCCGATTGCGGGTCGGCGTCCGGGAGGCCGCGGGCGTGTTCCGGACCGGGGTCTTCCTCCAACGCGCGGCGGACGGACTCGACGGCGGCCTGTTCGCTCGGCGACAGATCGCGGAGCGCCTTGTCGGCCGCGTCGCTGTAGAACGCGTGGCTCACAGGGCGCCGGCCTCGGCCAGCTTGCGGCGGAGCTCGGCCTCGACGTCGGCGGTCGTCCGGGCGAGCGCGGCCATGGCCTGGGGGTCGTACCGGAGCAGGACCCGGTGCCGGTACGCCTGGGTGAGCTCGCGCACCTTCGTGAGGTCGTCGAGGTCGAGGGCGTCGAGCTCCTCCTCGAACCGCTGCCGGTCGCCGGGGAACCCCCAGGTGCTCAGTGCCTCGCGAAGCTCGGCGAGCGTTCCCATGGGTGGGTTGAAGCCTCGGGCGGCCTGGTGGTCGGGCTGTGCGGTCACGGTGTCCTCCTCGTCGCTGGTATCGACGCTACTCGTCTACCGCCCGGACGCGGTACGGCCCGGGGAAATGCGTACGCCCTGGTACCCGGGGCCGAGACCACGGCGGTTCCGGGGCCGGTTGATCGGGGTCGGCGTGACGGGTTGTTCCTGGTGCTCGTCGGCGCCGGCTGCGGTGTGCTCGCCGGGCGGGAGGGCCTTCGGGGAGCATCGGTGCCGTAGGTAGCGGTTGGGTGTTCAGTTTGCTGAACACCCAAGCCGGAGGTGGGTCAGCGTTTGATGCGTCCGCGGATGGCGAGGGCGCCGAGGGCGAGGAGGGTGGGTCCGAAGAGGCGGGAGGTCATCTCGATGTAGGTGCCGGCGGTGGTGAGGTTTTGTCCGCTGGAGCGGAAGACCACCGAGTTCACCGCGACTCGAAAGGCTTTCTCCGTGCGAGCCCAGGTCATGCGCTGGGACCATCCGCCCTGCAGGGCGGGGTCGGGGGTGTTGGTGCTCAGGCTGATCCTGCTGCCGTGGAGGGTTCCGGTGGTGGCGGGATCGGGGTCGTGGGTGGGCAGGCCGAAACTCATCAGGAGCAGCACGGTCAGCGACATCGCGGTGAGCAGCCAGGAGAAGGCGCGGGAGGCGCGCAGTCCGTAGCCGGACAGCAGCCAGTACCACCGCAACAGGTGGCGTTCGCCTTTCGGTGTGCTGCCGCTGTGGCGGCGCATCTCGCACTCGCCGTAGTAGAAGTCGGCCGCGCCGGGCTCGTTCTTGCCGTCCTCGAAAGCCTTGCGGAGCTGCCGGTAGACAGCGGTGATGTCCTCTGGATCGGGGGTGAGGTCGGGGTCGGGGTGGTGCGGGCCGGGCCGCCACTGGCGAAGTGAGAAGGCATGACCGGGGGGCGGGACGGCCTGGCCAGCGGTCTGCGCGCGCCAGTGGTGTTCCTCGGCCAGGGTGCGTCTGTGGGTCCACCGCGACAGACGTATCCCAAGCCAATGTCGGCCCGTGGGCACGGAGGCGAAGATGGTCCGGCCTTCCAGGCGAAGCTGGTCAAGGTGGAAGGCTCCGGAGAACAGACAGTCGGTCAGGTCGGTGTCGGTCAAAACCAGATGGGCGGCATCCACCCCCTGAACCGAGGCCACCCGCACCCCTCTGTGGAAACCTGACAGCAAGCTCTCATCCACCACGCTGATGCCGGGGGTGGCGAAGCGCCCGGGGTAGGCGGTAATCGCCACAGGGGCTGATAGCACGGCTTGGCCGAGGTCTATGGTGGCGTACCGCAGCCTCACAATCGCCGTCGACTCCCACCGGGTCCGCGTACACCACACGTCCCGAGCGGCAATCTCCAGCGTCACCGGAGCCTCGAACACGGCGCCCCACAGCTCGACCACGTTCTTGCATATCAAAGGCCCGAAAAGTGAGGCCGTCGCAAAACGTGCCATCCCGAACCCGGCCTTGCCTGAGAACTGCGCTCCGCCGAACCCGGCCTTGCCTGAGAACTGCGCACCCTCGAACTCGGCGTCGCGGGCGAACCGGGCTCCGCCGAAATCGGCATCGCCGGAGAACGCCGCATCCCCGAACGCTGCGGTGCCAGCGAACCGGGCTCCGCCGAACTCAGCGCGGGTGCGGAACCGCGCCCGGTCGAACTCGGCCCGAGAGGAGAACTGCGCCCCGTCGAACACAGCCACGCCGGAGAACTCCGCCGCGCGGAACGCCGCGGGGTGGGAGAACTGCACCCCTTCGAACCGGGCAATGCGGGTGAACCGAGCCCCGTCGAACCCGGCGGGACCGGAGAACCGCGCCCCCTCGAACACAGTTCTGCCGGAGAACTCCGCCCTGTCGAATCTGCCCTTGCCGAGGCCGACTTTTAGGGTAGTGGGGTCGCGGAGCGCATCCAGCAGCCGCTCTAAGAGGTCGCCTGCGAAAGGCGTTCCTCGGTGATCGATGTCGGCGCCGGCGGCGAGGCTGGCCAGATAGGTGTCACGGTCGGCCTCGGCCAGGTGGGCGAGGCAAGCGGTGTGACCGGGGACATGGATACCGAGGCAGCCCACCGGGTCGCTGGCCGGGTCAGCGCCATGCCCGCAGTGCGGCCAGGAAAGCGGCTGGGGTGTGCTCATGACGTGGCGGCTCCACGGATGTGTGTCTGGTGCCAGGGGAACGGGGCCTGGTGTACTGCGGCCTGGGGTCTCGTCAGTCCCTGCCCTGGTCGAATGGGTTGGACACCGTGTAGGGGTTCTCGTCGGTTTCCCCGCGATGGCGGCGTTCGGCCTGGTAGGCGGTCCAGGCATCCCCGCCCTGGCGGATGGAGTAGGACGGTGTCCCGGTACGGGTGCAGAACTCGGCGAACGTCAGGTCCGGTTCGGCCAAGCGCCGGCGTCGCTCCGCCGCGGGGGCGGACGGGTGGCCGGCGGTCCGGTGGCCGTACCGGGTCTACAGCTGCGGGACCGGTCCGAACCGCTTGGATTCGCTGCTCTCCGGTTCCGGGCCCTTGTTGTCCACTGCCCCCTCAGACATCCGCCAGCCGTTGTCGGTCCAGCGCAGCGTCACGCTGACCGTGGACCAAGTGCTCCTGGCCGGCAACTCTTTGGCCACGTTCTTGCCCGTGAGGGAGAACAGGCTACGGCACCAAACGTCCACGCGCGCCTCCACGAACCCGTAGGACACCACGGCCGTACCTGCGGGCATCAACCGGCTCACGAATGTCGCTCCGGCCGGTGCCTTGCCCTCGGTGTCCAGGCCGATCTTCGTGTTGAGGTCCGTGGTGTAGTTCGTGTCGTACGCCCTCTGCAGCTCGTCGCGCTGGTCGGGGTCGACGATGGCCTGCAGCAGCGCGTGCCGTCGCTGGGTGTTGTACATGCCTTCGCTGCCGATGGCCGTAGCTATCTGCGCGGCTGAGTTCTCGGCACCCTTCCTGCTGTGCGGTACCTCAGGAGCGAGCGGGTTGGCGGCTGCTCCGGGCGCCTCCTCGCTGCCCGTCCATCCTCGGTTGGCCAGCGCGATGACGGCCACCAGAGAGACGACGACGCCCACTCCGGCGATGAGTCCGCGATGCCGTCGGCTGCGGGCGGGCGGGGCGGCCGTCGCCCCTTCGGCCTGCCGCTGACTGCTGGTCATCATCTGCCGCTCCCCTATTTTCCTGTGATCGATGATGCAGATGACGTTATCTGGGACGCGAGAGCCCTGGGCACCCTGGTGCCGCTACCAGGGATAGCGTGGGACGCTCATGTCCTCTGATTCTTCTGGGGGTTGATGTGTCCGCGCGCGCTCGTACCGTGGCTCGCCTGTCCGTACCCGCTGCCATCGTCGGCGCCGCACTCATGGGCTCCGCCTCGACTTCGTACGCCGGTCCCTGCGACCTGCTCAACGGCAAGGCACAGGACCTGTGTGAGTCACAGCAGGCTGCTGGCGGAACTACAGGTGGCGGGGCCCCGGTCGTCGACAACTCGACGCTCGATCCGATGTCCTCGCTCGCCAAAAGCTTCGCCGAAGCGGCGGCCTGGGTCGTCGACCAGCTGAGCAACGCAGTCACGGCGACGGCGGACGTCGACTTCACGAACGGCTCGTTCCTGAAGACCTACGCCCTGACCTTCGCGGCATCGACGGTCCTGGTCGTGGTCATCTGGCTGTGGGCCGTGGTCAAACGGGCCGTGCGGGGAGCGCCGCTCACCACGGCGATCGGCGAGGCGATCGGCCTGCTGTGGCTGGCCGTGCTGGCCTCCGCGTTCACCCCCCTGGTCCTGTACACCGTGGTGTCCGCGGTGGACAGCATCACCGACGCGCTCGCCGACGGGTCTGAACATGCGAAATTCTTCGACGCGTTCAGCACCGCCCTGAAGGAGAACAAGGACGGCGGGCCACTGATCCAGATCGTCCTGTCCGCCGTCTCCATCGTGGCGGCGGGTGTGGTGTGGTTCGAGCTGGTCGTGCGTGCCGCACTGCTGTACGTAGGTGCGGTGCTGGGCACGGTCGTTTACTCAGGGCTGGTCGACAAGGAGCTGTGGGGCAGGGTCCGCAAGTGGGTGGCGATCATGACCGCCATCATTTTGATCAAGCCGATCATCGTGATCGTGCTGCAGCTGGCGAGCGCTCTCACAGACGCCGGCGCTCAGGACAGCGTGGGCGCCATCGTCTCCGGTCTGGCGATCATCGTCATCTCGATCGTGGCGTCTGCCTTGATCTTCCGGTTCATCCCGGGGATGGGCGACGAGATCGTCGCCGCTCGGCGGGACTCCTACGACCCGGCGAGCCGTCAGTCCGCAGCCATCGTGACCCGGCCGGTTCAAGGTGTCACAGCGGGCATCAACGCACACGCGAGCAGGGACGCGTCGTCGAGGCCGGCGGCAAGCCAGTCCGCACCGATCTCGTCCTCGTCGTCGGTTGCCAGCGGCGGGATGGCCGCGCACTCATCGCGTCCGACCTCGTCCGGCAACGGCGGTGCCCGCCCGTCGCGCCCTGACGTCCCGAGCCAGGACAACCGCTGATCAGCAGGTCTCACCGCGAGAGCCCGGCCGCGCTACGCGGACCGGGCTCTCGGTGGTTTTCGGTTCCTTCACGACCGTCTGCTGACTGTCTCGCCTCGACCGGGTCCTCGCGCAGTCCGCTCCTCAGGGGCCGGGCTGCGGGTTGTTCATACCGATCAGGACCCCGATCACGATGATGGCCAACACCAAGTAGAACTTGCCCTTCAGGCCCACGTGCGTGCACCCCCTCCGCACCCCCTCCTCCGCAGGTGGGATGCCGTAGCTGTCCGCTGACTGAGCATCACGGTACTGCCAGGGCCAGCCGCCACGTGCGGGCCAAGCCGAAACGCGTACGGGGTCACATCAGCTGGAGCCCTTGCGGGCGGCCTTCTCCGCGCGGGCGCGGGCCAGGGCGGCCCGGTGGCTGGTCTCCTTCGACGACCGCGCGTCTTCGAGCGCCTGCCGGGCGGCCTGCTCCTCGACGTGGAGGCCTTCCGACTGCTGGGCCCAACGACGCGGCTTCTGCTCCGGCTGCAGGATCTCGGGCTGCTCGAACCGGTGCAGGCCCCAACGCTCACGCCGTTCGGCACGCTCGGCCAGGCGCTCCTCGACGCGGACCTGCTCGCGCTGCTCGTCCAGCTCACGGGCTCGCTCGACGCGATTGCGGATGCGGTCGCGCTCCTCGGACGTGGCCTCGTCCCACGCCTGGACGTGGGCGGCGACCTTGACCTCGCGGCGCGGGCCGTGGCCGTGGGCGTTCTTCCGAGAGTTGATGAGCCGCCACAGGCGCCACCCGGCCAGACGGCCCAGGTTCTCGGCCTGGAACGTGATCTCGCCCCACTCGTTGCGCCGGACGATGTTGTCGGTGAGCAGCTCGACGAGCTCGGACTCGGTCGACCGGCGCAGGGCAACGGTGATCGTGTGGTGCAGGTCAGACCAGGCATCGCCCGTCATTGACCGGCTGAGCTCCTCCGGGGTGCCGGAGGGCAAGAACACCACCCCACGGCCGAGTTGGACCCGCCAGGAGTGCCACACGCGGCGCATGACGCTCCTGGCAACGGTGCTGACGTCGTCTCCGAACGCTTGGCCAGTCCTCTTTCCAGTCGCCGCCGAAGGCGTCGTTTCTGCTTTTTCCATCTCTTTCGACCAGATCAGCCCACTACTACCGTTAGGAGTAAAACCATCTAGTTGTGAGAACCCCTTCGCGTATAGAGGGGACGCTTTGCCATTAACCCCAAGTGCCATGAGGCGGTGGACTCGGGCGGTCATCTCGGCGGCACGGCCGCGGTCGGCGACGGCGATGCACCGGAGGTCCGGGGTCAGCTTCGGCTTCGCCACGGCAGGGGCCACGAGGGCCGCCTGAGGGGCCTCTACGGGCTCCCAGCCGGGCCAGGGGTCGACGGCGCGGGTGGCCTGCTGCCACTCCGTCCTGATCTCCTGTGCCACGGCGGCGGCGGAGCTGTCGGCCGGGTGCTCCCAGCGCGGAGCGGCGGCCAGCTCGGTGATGAGCTGCTGCGTCTCGCGGTTCTCACCGCGTACGACGAACGGCTCGACGGCAGGCGCCGGACGGGCCGTCAGGCGGCCGTAGGCGGCGTCCTCGTACGGGTCCTCAGCCTCGGGGAGGTCCCAGACACGCAGCTCGCGCATGAGGTCCTCGGGGAGGTCGGACGGGATGGCGTCGGCGCGCAGGCACAGGGCGTACACCGCCAGGCGGCCCGGGGCCGGCGCTACGACGCGCTCGGCCAGGCCGTACACCTTGAGGCCCTTGAGGTCGTCCCAGAACCGGTCTGTGCCGACCTCGAACTGCCAGGCGTAGCGCTCGGCCAGGGCCATTCCCCCGTCCACCTGGTCCGTGCCGTACCGGCCCTCGACACGGCCGGTCGCCGGGTCGAGGCGCTGTGAGTTCAGGAACTTCGCCAGGCGGAACTTCGTCTCGGGCAGCGTTCCGCGGTACCGCGCGATCTCCGCAATGCGGTACCAAGTCGCCAGCCGGATGGCAGGAAAGCGCAGGATTGTCTCAAGAATGCCCTGCGGTGAAGAATCTACAGATGAGGCGCCATTTGCGACTGTTTCCCCGGACACACCGGGATTTGGACGCACTGGGCTAGCCCCACGGCTGTCCGCTACGATGGGGGAACCACTTTCTGGATCTACAAAACAACAAAAACGGGACCCTCCGGCGGAGGGCCTGTCTGGGAACGAACCGGGAAACCGGCTCTGACCTGTTGTTTTTTAGGTTCTGGGGTGGTGGCCTCCGTTTCTTGGGCCTGGCCGAGTTGACGCTCGGACAGTCCCGGGGTTGTGAGGTTGGTTGACTGGGGGCAGTCGACCGAGATGGTGTTTTGAGTTAGATGCCGGACCTAGTCCGGCGGTGGTGGTACGGGACCTCTCCCTGGGGAGGGATTCGAGGTCCCCCTAGACAAGCGAGGCCCTGGCTGGGGAGCCGGGGCCTTCCGCGTGTCCGGGGTCGTGCTGCTGCGCCGTCGTCTGCTGGGTAAGCATCTTGCGGTGCAGCTCAGCGAGAGCCTCCCGGAGCACCTGGGCCCCGGAGACGCCCAACGCCTTGACGAGCTCCTCGTAGTGGCTACGAGCAGTCTCGCCAGGCTTGAGCACGACAGTGGCGCGCATGTCCCGACCCCGGTTGAATTCCGTGGTCTTGGGGTGCGGGCTTCCTTGTACTCCTGGCATGGAAACGATCTTATCCATACTCAGGGTCACTGTTTCAACATCAAGCGCGTGTCGCGTCGTGTTTTCCCGTCTGCCGCGCGAAAACTTCCTTCGGTGTCCCGTCAGGCGGGCAGCAGTTCACGGGCCGTCAGTCACCCGGTGGGCAGGCTGTTCAGCCGCTCCACCTTCTTCTGGATGACATCGAGGGCGGCGCGTTGACGTCCGGGAACTCGGCGGCGCAAGGCAACGAGCTGCGGGGCCAAGTGCCGGGCGTGGGCGGCGTCTTGGATGCGGTCCCACTGGTAGTGGGCCCGGTCGACGGTGCCCTCGACGTCTTTCGAGTCGGGCGCCTGCTGCAGCGTGTCGAGGCGGGTCTGGGCGGCCTGAAGCCACAACGCGCAGGACTGGCCCGGGTCGTTGGCGACCGAGGCGAGATGGGCGCGTACCTCGATCCAGTGGACGGCGGCGAACGTGTCGGCACCGAAAGTGCGGACGGCGTGCTGCTCAGCGGCGACCGCCAGGGCCGCAGCCTCCTGGTGGCGGCCAGCCTGGGCCAGTGCGGCAATCCGCTCGTGCGGGTCGGCCTGTACGGGCACGTCAGGGCTGGGCACGTAGACCGGTGAGACCTCGCGCTGGGCGCGCGGTGGCGGCGGGACCCGCGCGGGTGCCGGGCTGGCGGGCCGTACCTGGGCAGGGAGCGCCGGGGCGTGTGCGTGGGTGAGCGTGGGAGGCGGCGGGAGCTGGAACGCGCCGGGGGCGACGGGCGGCGCGGGCATCATCTGCGCGGCTGGCGCCTGCAGTTGGGCCGGGACCGGAACGTGTGCCGGGACGGCAGGCGCCGAACTCCCGGGCAGGAGCTGGCCCTTCGCGGCGCCCGTGGGCTGCTCCGGGCCGAGGACGAGCGCGCCCTCGACGGCACCGGTGCGGCGGAGGATCTCGTGGTGCAGCCGGTCGGCGTCGGGGCGCTGGCCGGTGCGCAGGATCTGGGCCAGGGCGTGGGTGTAGGCGGGGTGGGCGATCCGCCGGCGACCTGGCGGCGGGGCGACGACGCCGTATGTCCGGGCTCCGCCGGGCAGCGAGAGCGGCTCCTCGTCGAGCAGCTGCCAGACCTCGGCGTCGGCGACCAGGTCCACGAAGAGGGTGGTCGTGTCCGGGCGGCGCTGCTGCAGCTCGCTGACGAGCCAGGCCCATGGGAGGGCGGTGTACCGGATCGTCGAGGGCGTGGTGCGGGCGAGCGCCAGGTGCACGACGCGCTGGCGGCGGTCGAGCTGCAGCTGGCCGACGAGCACGACGGTGAGCGGGCCCTCGGTGACGGCGGCTCCCCGAACTCGAGTAAGGACAGCCTGTGGGTCGGTCGGGTCCGCCAGTTCGATGAGCGTGGCGGCCGCGGTGCCCGCGAGTGCGGCCGGCGGTACGGCAGCAAGCACGGGAATCACGCTGCTCGCCTCAGTCAACTTGCCCTTGCCCGTGGGCGCGGCTGCAATGAGCAGCGCGGTCCCCGGTCGATCTTGCGCCCCGTTCATCTGCACCTACGCACCGTATCCGCTGGCCCATTGACGGCTGGTCAACGCGTCGTACATGGCGAAGGGCCGCCCGGGATGGGCGGCCCTTCGCCATGTACGAACTTCGTGTATCAGTTCTGGATGTTGAACTCACCCTTGTTGGCGCCGTCGAGGAAGCAAGTCCAGACGTGTGCGGATACGACGAAGGGCGGGTTGCTGAGGTCCTCGTTGTCACGCAGGGCAACGCGGCCGTCAGGCATGAAGGCCACTTCGAGGCACCCGCCGCTGCCGGAGGACGCCGAGGCCTTGAACCAGTCGAGGTCCGGCAGATCATCCGGGGCGAGGTGTCCGGTGCTGATGGTCATTGTTGTTTCTCCTTCACAGCGTCCTGGAGCCGCGCCGTGGTCTCGTCAGGATCAAGAGCCTTGGCCTTGAGCAGGTCGAACGACGTTGTGAAGCGCCGTACGTCGGGCTTCTTCTCCAGGTAGAGGTTTCCGGCGGGGGAGTCCACATAGACGAGCGGCTCGTTCTCCTCGAACTCCAGGATGGAGAACGCCCCGCCGAGGCCGGGATGAGCCCCCTTGGCGATGGGGACCATTTGCAAGGTCACGTTCGGCAGACCCGCCACTTCGATCAGGTGGTTGATCTGCTCGTGCATGATCCCTGGACCCCCGACAGGCCGACTGATCACTTGCTCGTCGAGGATCGCCCACAGTTCGAGCGGCTCCCGGTCCTCGGCCGACAGGAGTTCCTGCCGCTTCGTACGCACTGACACCAGGTCTTCGATGTCGTGCGGCCGGTTGCCCGGGTGCGCAGCCAGGACAGCGCGCGCGTAGTCGGGCGTCTGCAACAGGCCGTGGATCAGGACGGGTTCCCATGCCCGCTCGGCGCGGGCGTCGGTCTCCAGTCCAAGGAGTACCTCCAGGCCGCTTGGCAGTGCCTCCCGGTAGGAGTCCCACCATCCGGGCTGCTCCGAGTCGGTCAGCATGCTGAGGAGCCCCTGCACCTGGCGCTCGTCGGCGACGCCGTACAGCTCGCAGAGCTTCACGATCTCCTCGGCCCTGGGGGTGACGCGCCCTCTGCCAGTCTCCATGCGGCTGATGCGGGTCTCGGAGCACTGGAGGTGCTGGGCCACTTCTGCGGCCAGGAGCCCCCGGGCTTTGCGCAGGCGCCGCAGTTCCGCGCCGAGCTGTCGCCGGTTGACTGTAGGTGTCTTTGGCTGGGCCACGCGCCGTCGCCCCCTTCCCCTTCGCTTGCTCCGCGCTTGCGCACTTGCCTGCGAACAGTCTGCCGCACTGTCCCCGCGAGCTGCACACATAGCAGGTCCCCTCTCGTTGAATGCCCCGCACGTATGTTCGTCACTTGCCAAGAATTTGCTGCGCACTTGCGCAGACAGTGCGCACGGCGCCACTGTAGGGGCTGTTGGATACGTCAGGTAGCGGCCCGATCGCTGTATGTCGATCTTCGGTCGCGAGGTTGATCGGGAGCGTCATGTCGCCGTTTGCGCAGGCCGCAGGCCAGCACTCGATGGTGTCCGCGCCCGCGTCCGTAGACATTCGTGCAGCCGTCCTTGATCCACTACGGATGACGGCCCAGCAGACCCGCCAGATCCATGGCGAGTGCTGTGCCCGCTGCCCGAGGACCGATGGCTTGAGTCCGGGTGGCATGGCCTACATGGCCAGCGGTACGGACGGCGGCCGACTCGGGTTCCCGGTGTCCGTCTGTCCGGGCCACCGGGATACGGGGGGCACGTGGTGACGCCCCTTAGCGGTTGGAAGGCGGGCGTGGAGCCCTGGCGGCCGGGCACGGCGCCAGGGCCGTGCCTGCGCGCGGCCTGGAGTGTGGGCCGCGCCGGAGTCGTACGGATCGTGGGCGTGGATGTGCTGCGGATCAGCCGCCTGATCGACGCCGATGTCCTGACCGTCCTGCGCGAGCGCGGGATCGTTCGTGGCCCGGTCCTGCTCAATGGGCGTCGCAGGTGTGTCGAGGTCCTCGTACGGCCCGGCACCGCATCGTCCTGGCCCGAGATGCCCTGGACGAGGTGCGTGGACGCGGCGGTGATGCTGTGCCCGGCGCCCTCGGTGACTAGCGCCAGCGGCCTGCACGTAGACGGGCGCGTGTGGATCACCCCGCCGGGCTACGCCCCGCCTGTGACTGATGCAGACGCCTTGGCGGAGGCCGTGGCCACGGCTCTGGCTCGGCGCGTTCACCTGCCCAGTGCCCGGGGCCATGCCGATCAGAGGAGGTACTAGTGAGTCACCCCGTCAGCGGCCCGCCGGAACTCGCCGAGTCCGTGGTCTGGCACGAGCTGGAGCCCGTGCCGCTGTACGGCCAGGGCCTTGCCCCCAGAGTCCGCGAACAGATCCGCCGTCCCCCAGGAGCACGAGCAGGGGCCCAGGACATGACCGAGACCACGATGAGGAACCTCATGGATGACCAGACCCGCCAGTCGACCGAAGGGCACGAGAACCTGCCCGCTGTCCTCGTAGGCCAGCCGGGGGCGGCCGTCGAGCAGGCCCGGACTTCGGCGCCCCCGTTCGCGGGTGACTTGGTGCGGACGATCCAGGAGGCCAGCTCTGCACTACGGGTCGTTTCCACGCTCAACCCGTCCAGTGACATCACGGTGAGCGCGCACACCGCGCTTGTGTGCGCGGGCGATACAGCGGCTGCCGCGCTGCAAGCCGCCGCCGACCTGGCCAGGGAAGCCCCCACGCTGGAGATCCAGGCCCTGAACTGGGCCAAGGTGCCCGGACCGGTCGAAGGCACGTGGGAGTGGCACGTCATTCTGACGGTCAGCGCCCGCGACCCGGAGACCGGCGAGTACGGCGGCAGCACGCACCATGGCCGGTGGTGACGATGCTGGACACCTTCGTCTTATCGCCCGCCGCTCAGGCCAGATACGACGTCTTTATGGAGCACCTTCGGGAGTGCCAGGCGTGCCCGAGGGACGGGATGAGCCGGTGCGCCGACGCCGAAGAGTTGGTCCGTGTCTACCTGGCGACGATCAGAGCGGGGTGACGGCCCGTCACGTCCCGTACGGTCCCCAGACCTCCGGCCAGGCCCCCGTGTACCCCAGCCGGCCGGAGTGAGTGGCGGGCGGAGAGAGGTCCCCGCCCGCCACTCTGCCCAGGCTGCCCCGGTCCCTGCCCCCCGACAGGGAACGGGGCGGCCGTACGACCGTCCCCCACCCGACCACCTCCGAGACCGCCCGATGCCTCTCCCCGTGGGCTCGGGCGCGGGGAGCCCCCAGTTGGCCGTTCCACCCGGTCCGGCTGGGGGCTCCGTCATGTTCAGGGCACTTCCTGTAAACGACAACCGACCGAACTCTCCTGACAGCTGACTCGACCTCAGCCCACGAACGTCAGCCCAGACGATGCCCGGCGGCCGAACGGGCAGGCGCGCGTGTGTCTCCAGCACCCCTCCCGGTCCCCGCCACGCCTCCCTCCTTGTTGGCCCCCACCGACACGAAGTCGTCGGCGTCGGCCAGCCGCCCCGGCGGGGCACACCAGGCCCCTCGGGGCCGAGGAGCTGCCGACCCCTCGCGCCTCGGCAGCTTGCCCGGGGAAAAATTGGGCGAGCCGACCCTCCTGCCAAGCCTCGGCTCCTCAGGCAGGTCAGCAGCCTGCGTTGTTCCAGATACAGTCCGGCGGGCTAGACGCCTGCTGCTGTAGCTCCTGGTCTGCCGCCTGGTCCAAGGCGTCCAGCTGGGTCTGCGCCGACGCCCGCTCCTCTGGGGAGAAGCAGCTGGGGTTCTGCACTTGGACGTTCAGAACTGTCCGGGTGTCCTCCAGGGCCTGTGCGCGTTGCTCATCGCTCACTGAGGCGGAGGACGCGTCTCCGTACTGCTTCATGTAGTCGTCGATCACTCTCTGAGCCTGCGCGCACGTGTCAGGCTTCTTGCTCTCGGCCCCGGCCGTGCTGGCATACCAACTGCCCGCTGCTCCGACGGCGATGAGCGTGACGGCGGCCAGTGTGTAGGTGAGCGCCATCGAGTGTCTGCGCGGCGCCAAAGGCGCTGGCTGTTGCGTGGCGTCCTGCGTCATCTCGTTGTCCATCCCCATCCCTTTGATCCCCAAGAACCCTTCAGCCCGACGGATCATAAAGCGGCGGAAGTCGACTGCCTGCGGTCCATGGGACGCAGGTACGCGGCGGAGTACGCCACGGCGGCCTCGGTCGCCGGCGGCACGAGTGAGGGGACGAACTGATGGTGCAGCTCCGGGTGATGACGGACGATCGGGAGCTCGGGGAGGACGTCCTGGAGGTGCTGCTGTCGTTGCTGAGGGGGCACTCCTGCGGCTCGGCGGTCTCGTGCTAGGCGTGCGCTCCCGCCTGCGGGCTAGGTGCCGCTGGGAACCCGGCAAATTTGCCGGGTTCCGCTCAACTGCGGGCTTCCTCGTCGTCTTCCACTACTTCGGCGTCGATGACGTCATCGGCCGACACCGTGGCCTTCGCCAGAATGCGCCCCACCTTCCTGAGCCGCTTCTGCAGGTGCTCGGCCTCTGCTGTCGAACGTCGGTCGGTGGCACTCCCGTCCATCAACGCGCTGTCCACACGCTCCAACGCCCGCTCTACGGCCTTGACAGCGTCGACAAGGGGATCGGTGACTTCCCTCGCTGTTCTGGCCGCCTGTGCGGCCTCCGGGGCCTTCGAGGGCGCGGGGATCGACAGCTGAGGGGCGTAGATCTCGCGCCAACGGACCTCGACCGCCTGACGGCGTGTGTACGAGTCCTTCTCGTCGGCGGCGGGTTCCAGAGCCTTGGAGACTCGGGCCGTGATCTGGTCGGCCTTCAGGCGCACCTGGGCCTCCTCGAACGCGGTCCTGAGCATCGCGTAGTCGCGGGCGGCCTGTTCATCAGAGGTGCTGTCGGCGTAGTCGAGCATGGCCCGCACATGGGAGGCGGGCGCGGGCCTGCCCAGCGCGTCCTGGACGGCCTTGGCCAGCCGCCACTCGTCCTGTAGTCGGCGGGCTTCCCGCTCGGTCATGCTGTCGTGCTCGGCTGCCAGGTACTGGGGCCAAGTCCGGGACCCGTCACCTCGGTACAGGCGTCGGCGCCGGACGATTTCTAGCGCACGGCCGAGCAACCACTGGGCTGCTCGGGAGTTGTCAACGGCTCGGTGGCACTCGGCCAGTTGCAGCTGTTCCTCGTCGCTGAGCGGACCGCTCGCCTCTTCGGGCGTCAGATCCTGCTCGGGCAAGGTGGCGCCCCAGTGAGCGAGGGTGAACGGCTGGTCACGCAGTTTGTCGGGAGCTGTGCCATCGGTGGTAGCTACGACGGTCCCGGTAGGGGCTTGAGGGCCTGTGCCGTTGGCTGGTGGCTGAGCGGTGACCGTGGCCTGTGCTCCGGCTCGCAGATCGCGCCTAGCCATGCTTGATGAGTCCCTTCGTCTCCATCTCGGTCACGAGCTCCCCGAAGGGGCCACGAGCAGCGCGCTCGACGGGAAATGCTGTCGCCTGCTTGATGTCGTCCCGAACTGGGATCATCACGCTGAACACGTTCCAGCCTTCTTCGCGCATCATGTCGCGGATCTCCTTCGCTGAGTTGACTCCGGTTCGTACGCGGTTGAACAGGACCCATAGGGGCGGTGCCTGACGGCCGGAGCGGGCGAAGGCCGACCGCGCAACGATCTCCGCTACAGATGTGGAGGTCCGCGGCTTGGTGACCCGCTGCCAATCGGCCATGGACGGCTCCATGTGGAGGATGGCCAGATCTGCGATCTTCAGCACGCTGTCCGCGATGTGTGGGTGGTTCTCTGTGTGGCCCACGTCCACAAGGTCGATCCCGTCCTTCAGCGGTTGGACGTCGGTGGCGAAGGTGGCGGTGGCGTTCTTGTCGACGGGGAAGGGGAAGCCGCCGGCGGCCTCTGACCATTGCGTGAGGTGCTGGGATTCGTCGGCATCCCAAGCTCGTACCGGATAGCCAGCTTCGTGAAGAGCATGGGCCATAAAACCGGTGTCCGTAGTCTTGCCC